>JAFZOC010000008.1 GCA_017550765.1 Oscillospiraceae bacterium | reverse complement strand
TCGATGCGCAGGATGAAGTGGGCGCCGTACTGGGTGGTGATGCCGTTGAAGTTCCGGTACGGGGGCGGGTAGCAGCCGTCCTCCAGCTTGCGGCCGATGTCCTCGTCCGCGCCTTCCAGCTCGCTCATCCAGGTGCACTCCATGACCTGGTAGGCCTCGGCGACCACCTTGGGCCGCGGGGTGGAGGGGTCCGCCTCGATGCACAGGCCGTCCTCCAGCGTGAAGCCGAAATCCTTCATCTTCTCCGCCGGGGTGTCGCCGGGCCAGCCCTGGGCCACGATCTTCTTGTGGTAGCCGAAGCCGTCGGGCATGAAGTTCAGGGCGACGGTCTTGCGGCCGGCCAGCAGATGCTGGGCGGTGTTGGAGGAGTTGCGGGCCTCCAGCACCATGGCGTAGTAGCCCTTGCCGGCGATGTAATAGGGGAAGCACAGGGAGTAGGAGCCGACCGAGGTGCTGCCGTCCTCCGCCAGGGTGGAGATCATGACGGTGGGCATGGGGAAATACGAGCTGGTCTGATAGAAATTGTCTACGATGCGAAGGTCTTTGAAGCTGCTCATGGACATTCCTCTCTTTCCGTATATGATCAAAAAAGTATGCTCATGCGATCACCGCCCGGCTCAGGCGGCGTCTCGGGCGGCCTTCCGCCGCTCATAGAGATAGAAGAAGCCGATCAGGAAGACCTCCCCGAACATGGTGATCAGGAAGTTCAGGTCGATGTTGCCCGTAGCGGGGGCCAGGGCCGCGAAGACGAACATCAGCAGGCCCGCCAGGAAGAACAGCGGCGTCTTCTGCCTGATCCAGATCGCGATGCCCGCGAGGATCACCGGGATGATCGTCCCGAAGGCCAGCAGCATGCTGACGCCCTCGGCCCAGGCGGGGGTGCCCTCCCCGGACTTCATGCGCAGGATGCCGGCGGCCTGCTCCGGCACCAGATCGGTGGCGAAGCCCTCCGCGATGCCCAGGGCGATCACGACGCCTGTCAGGACCCACACGGCGATCTTCCAGGTCTTCTTCAGATCCAGCCCGTAGGCGCAGATCGGGAACATCAGCGGGATCAGGGCCCCGTGGAACACGAAGCGGAAGCGGCTGAGCCCCTTCAGAACGCTCCCCTCTCCCAGCCCGGCGCCCAGGGCCTGGATCAGCGCGTCGTAGAAGAGCCCGAAGGCCACCAGCGCGATCAGCAGGGCGCCGATCCGCCGGGTCTTGACATAGGCGCCGATCGACAGGGCGAGCATCAGGGCATGGAAGGCTGTGATGGCCCAGACGAAGACCGGGCCGTTGGACAACAGGATCTCTCTCATCGTCTCCTCCTTCTCACAGACTGCAGATCGCGACCGTCCACAGTCTCGGATCAACATATAGTATACGCCCGGACAAGAACAGTGTCAAGGACAGTCTCGGGGACTTTGTCTGGAAAAGGCCGTCCTTCCGTCCTCCGCTTTATGCGATCTGACGAAAGAGCAGACGCCTTTCGGCGTCTGCTCTCTTCCTCTCGAATATCGCGGTCCCTCGGTCTGCGTGCCTCAGTAGACCGTCTTCAGATCCTCCGGCCGGGCGCCGCAGGCCCGGCAGAACTCCTCCAGGTCCCGGCGGTCCCGGATCAGCTGGACCTCCCGGATCTTGCCGGTGGCCTTCTCCCGGACGCAGCCGGTCTCCTCGCCGGTGCAGATGCTCTTGCGCAGCAGCGGCTCGAACTCCTCCGGCGGGAAGCGGGGCGGCTGGGGCTCTCTATGGCCGAACAGCTTCATATCACGACCTCCTTCCGCAGTTCCTCCTCCGGGCAGCGCTTGCCCTCCGGGCAGAGGGCGGTCATCGGCCCCGGCAGGCCCGGGGCCCGGGCGGCTCTCGCTCCCATGGCTCTGCCTCCTCTCAGCGGATGGACATGCAGACGTCGTAGGCGCTGTGGACGGCGTCGGCGATGGTGCCGCTCTTCACGGCGTCGCCCACGGCATAGACCCGCGGCAGCTCCGCCGCCAGGGCCCTGGCGAGCCCGTCCTCCGGCCGCACGCCCAGGGACAGCACCACGCTGTCGGCGGGGATGTAGACGACCTTCCCGGTCTTCTCCTCCACGGCCAGGACCTGGTCGGCGTCGATCTCCAGCAGGCGGTGGCCCGGCAGGAACTCGGTCCCGGCGGGGCGCAGCCGCTCCATCTCGTCGTCCAGCAGCTGGAACCAGGTGCCCGGCGCGATCTCCGGGGCCATCTCGATCACGGTGACCCTGTTCCCCGTCTCGTTCAGGATCTCGGCGGTCTCCAGACCGGTCATGCCGCTGC
>JAFZOC010000095.1 GCA_017550765.1 Oscillospiraceae bacterium | reverse complement strand
TTCTTTCCCATTATAGCACGCTGCCCGGAAGGTGAAAGACCTTCCGGGCAGTTTTTTGCTTTTTTCTTCTCACGCCGGGGAGCGGGACGTCCCCGGACAGCGCGCGATCGCGCGACGGGGGCGCGGCGCGGGCTACTCGTGCAGATCCCGCTCCTGCTTCAGGGCGTCCGCCTTGCCGTGGATGCGCCCCAGGCCGTACATCAGGAGGGTACAGACCAGCAAGTTCACGATGCCCCCTGCCGCGTTGGGGCTGGCCAGCAAGTTCGCCACGCCGATCACCAGGTTCGCCATCCCGCCGATCAGCAGCATCTTCCCGATGCGGTCCATATGGGCGATGCGGGAGTCGATGTCGGAGAAGAGGTCGAAGGGGCCCTCCTCCGCCCGCCGCCGGTAGTAGACCCACTGGAGCATGCGGTCGATCTTCTCCGCGCCGATCTCCTCCAGGAAGGCCTCATACTCGGCGTCGGCGGGGCGCATCTCCACGCGCACGATGTACTCGCCCGGCTCGCAGCGCTCGAACTCGAAGCGGGCGAAGCCCACCTCCACCAGGGCCCAGCCCTGCATGGACATCTCGTTGAGCCAGCGCTCTTCCTTCTCGAAGTCCCAGGCCCAGAACCACTTGTACACAGTTTTTCTCTCAGGCATCGTCTTCCCCTCCCAAGACCATTTTTCCGTTCTCCACCAGCTCCATGAGCCGGTCCAGCTCCCGCTTGAGCACATAGAGCCCCTGCTCGGTGAGCGTGTATTCCTTCTTGCGGCTGCCGTCCTCCACCGGGAGGAGCCGGATCCAGCCCTTCTCCGTCATGCTGTTCAGCGCCCCGTACAGAGTCCCCGCCGCCAGGCGCACTCGCCCGCGGGAGAGCTCCTCCACCCGCTGCATGATGCCGTAGCCGTGCTGCGGCTCATACAGCGCCAGCAGGATGTAATAGGTGGGCTCTGTCAGCGCCAGATCGCTGCTCATGTCTCTCAACTCCTTCGTCCGCCGATATATCGGCCGTCGATATATCGTGAGCTGAGTATATCGCACGCCGATATATTTGTCAAGGGGGTCCTGCAGATTTTTTCAAGATCTTCCCGGGATATCCGCGCCGCGCCGCAGTCCTCGCGGCGAGTGCTTGACGGGCCGGGCCGGCGGGGATATAGTGGGGAGCGCAGGGCGAGCCGCTGCCAAAAGCGGGCGTCTGCGCCCCGCGGCGGCTCGGCCCGCCGGGGAGAAGATCGAGGAGGGATCTCAAATGCTCTATACCGCTCTCACGAGAAAAGCGATGCGTCTCGCCTATGAGGCCCACCACGGGCAGCTGGACAAGGAGGGCATGCCCTACATCTTCCACCCCGCCCGGGTGGCTTCCGGCTTCACGGACGAGACCGGCGCCTGCGTCGCCTGGCTCCACGACGTGGTGGAGGACACCGGCCGCAGCATCGCGGACATCCGCGCCGCCGGCTTCCCGGAGGAGGTCTGCCGGGCGCTGGCGCTGCTGACCCACGACAAGAGCGTGCCCTACATGGACTATGTCCGGCGGCTCTCCGCCGACCCGGTGGCGAAGGCCGTGAAGCTGGCCGACCTCCGGGACAACATGGACCCCGCGCGCCCCTCCCGCATCGACGCGGAAGTGGAGCGGCGGATGCAGAAGTATCAGCGCGCTTACCGTTTCCTGATCGGCGAGGGGGACTGAGGCCCCCCGGCGTCGGCGCGCCGACAGGAGCGCCCCCGGACGCAAGGACGCCCTCCGCACTGCGATCGCAGCGCGGAGGGCGTTCCGTCTTTTCCCGGGATCAGACTTCCATCCCGTCGATCCGTTTGCAGGCCGTCAGCTTGTCGTAGACCGGCAGCATGGGCATGGCCGCCATGACGCCGCCTTCCAGCTTGAAGACGCCGCCCAGGATCCCCATCTTCGGGTCCAGCCGCCTCTGGCAGACCGCCACATAGCTCCTGTACTCGCCGAAGCAGCGGAAGGCCCCCTCGGGGACCGTGTCCTCGCCTTCCCCGCGGGTGATCTCCTTGACCATCGTGTTCTCCACCACGTATTTGATCCACTTCGTGTGCCCCGGCTCGCCCCAGACGTTCCGGTACACTTCCACCAGCTGTGTATCCAGCTTGCCCGGCTCCGTGAAGGTCTTTTTGATGTTCTCCAGATGGATCGCATACCATTCGTCGTCCAAAAATCTCATCGTACGCTCCTCCGTAAGGTCGTGTACAGCCGCCTGACCGATCGCAAGCGCTGCGTACTGCCGCTATCATACCACATCCGGCCGGGATAGGAAAGCCCGTCGAAAAAGAAAAACGCCGGACGCGGTCCGGCGTCCCCCCGCTCTTGAGAGAGGCAGGGCCGCAGCGCGGTGCGCGCGCCGGGTCGCAGATCGATACCGAAAACGATCCCCTCTGAGGACTGCGTCGGCAGGATCCTCAGAGGGGACGGTCTTTATCTCCGCGTGTCGGTACTGTCGATCTTCCTGAGATGGAAGTCGCAGCGCGCGGCCCCTTTGCCGAGCGTTCCCGTCCGCTCGAAACGCAAGCCGGGGAGGCGGCCGTAGATCCTCTCGTCGTTCTTGCAGAAGATCTTCGTGAGTTCGGGGCAGCCCAGCTCCGCGAAGGTGCGCTGATAGGGACAGGCGACGACGTCCATCCGGTATCCGCCCTTCTCCTTCGGGTAGAACACGTTCCGGAAGCCGTTGGCAGACGCGAAGATCTTCTTCGTCAGCGGGTCCCAGGCGCTGATGAACAGGCTCCGCATCCCCGGCAGCGCCAGCAGCCGCTGGAGCTTCTTCTCGATCTTTGCGCAGCCCCGGATGGCGGCGTCCTCGAGCATCCGATACGCCCTCTCCGGCCCCACGGCTCTCTTCACGGTCAGATAGATCGCCGCTGCGGGGAGGATCCCGCTGTCCGTGTGGATGTGTTCGCCCTTGGGGAGCGCGCTGTAGCGGGCGAGGAGGCCGTCGAGCTCCACCGTCGCCTCCCGCCACAGCGCATCGCTCTGGGATCTCGGCAGGGCCCTGTCCAGTTCGGCCTTGATGACGGCTTTCTTCTTCATGATCTTTTCCGCGGCGCCCATGTCCATCTCTCCTTTTTTCTTCCTCACGACGGTCGCCCGGAGCGGACGGCCGAAAGGCCGGTCGTTCTGCGTGCTCCCGTCGGTCTTGAAAAAATGCGTATGACGAACATCATACGCATCCATTATACATGACTCGCTGTTTTTTACAGATAGATCTCGCAGTCGTCCTCGACCTTTTTGCAGGCTCTCCGCACGTCCTGCATCACGGCCTTGGGGTCGGCGCCGTCCTCGAACTCCACGCTCATCTTCAGCGCCATGAAGCTGACCACAGCGTCCCTGACGCCCGGCGTCTTTCTCGCCGCGAGCTCCATCTTGTTCGCGCAGTTCGCACAGTCCACTTCGATCCTGTAGCTCTTTTTCATGGTCCTTTCTTCCTTTCCCTTTGCCCCGTCGCCGCGGCGTCCGTCGCGGCGCATCCATTGCAGGCGCTGCAGCCGCCGCAGGCCCCGCAGCTCGCGCAGTTGCCGCCGCAGGAGCCCTTCCCCGCCTTCCTGTCGCGGATCAGGCCGCGGATCAGCAGCGCGACGACCAGCACGATGACGGCGACGAGCACGATATCGACGAGCTCTGCAGAGAGCCAGCTCAGCATGGGATCACATCCTTTGAAATAGGCGGCGGCGCTGTGAGGCTGGAGGGGCAGTCCCCGCAGCGCCGCCATATGGAGAGAAGTGAGAGAGCGTTTATTTGACCGTCAGCTTCTGCGCTTCCTTGTAGGGCTTGAAAAGCTGCCACAGGAGCAGGCCCAGCAAGGCCAGCGCCAGGATCAGGCCGATGATATCCACGCCGCCCGCGAACACGCGGCCGACCTGCCAGACGATGAAGGCGACCACCCATGCGAAGCCGCACTGGTAGGCGATGGCGAACCAGGTCCACTTGCGGCTGTTCATCTCGCGCTTGATGGCGCCGATGGCCGCGAAGCAGGGCGCGCAGAGGAGGTTGAAGAGCAGGAAGCTGTACGCGGCGAGCTTGCCGTGTCCGCCGGAGAATTCGCCGTAGTCCTCCGCGACCTTGTCCCAGATCTGGTCGCCGTTCTCCTCCAGCTCTTCCTCGCCGTCCTGATCGTCATAGGCGTACAGCACGCCGAAGGTGCCGAC
>JAFZOC010000094.1 GCA_017550765.1 Oscillospiraceae bacterium | reverse complement strand
CTCCTGAGCCAACACAACGAGGTCACCGCGGTGACCACCACCCCCGCCAAGGCGGAACTCATCAACAGCCGCCGCAGCCCGATCCAGGACAAGGAACTGGAGGAGCATCTGGCGCAGCGCCCACTGCGGCTGAGGGCGACTACGGACAAGGAGAGCGCTTATCGGGAGGCGGAGCTGGTGGTGATCGCCACGCCGACCAATTACGACCCCAAGCGCGGTTTCTTCGATACCAGTGCTGTGGAGGATGTGATCGAGCGGGTGCTGGCGGTGAACGAAGGGGCCGTGATGGTCATCAAGAGCACGGTCCCCGTGGGCTATACGGCCTCGGTCCGCGACAGATATCCCGGATGCAGGATCCTGTTCAGCCCGGAATTCCTGCGGGAGAGCCGCGCGCTCTATGACAACCTCCACCCCAGCCGCATCATCGTGGGCGTGGACCAACGGGACGAGGCGCTCTGTGCCGCCGCCCGACGCTTCGCCGCGCTCTTGCAGGAGGGGGCGGAGGAGGAAGAGATCCCCACGCTGATCATGGGCTACACAGAGGCCGAGGCGGTCAAGCTCTTCGCCAACACCTATCTGGCCCTGCGGGTCAGTTTCTTCAACGAACTGGATACCTACGCCGAGGTCAAGGGCCTGGATCCCCGCCAGATCATCGAGGGGGTCTGCCTGGATCCCCGGATCGGACGGCACTACAACAACCCCAGCTTCGGCTACGGCGGCTACTGTCTGCCCAAGGACACCAAGCAGCTGTTGGCCAACTACGCCGACGTGCCGGAGGATCTGATCCGCGCGATCGTAGAGTCCAACCGTACCCGGAAGGATTTCATCGCGGACCGTGTTTTGGAACTGGCCGGTTATTACAGCGCCAACGCCACCTACAGCGCCAGCGCTGAACGGAGCGTTACGGTGGGCGTATACCGCCTCACCATGAAGACCGGCAGCGACAACTTCCGGCAGAGCAGCATCCAGGGCGTGATGAAGCGCATCAAAGCGAAAGGCGCTACCGTTATCGTATACGAGCCCACTCTGACAGACGGCGAGACCTTCTTCGGCAGTCTCGTGGTGAACGACCTGGAGGAGTTCAAACGCCGTTCTGACGCGATCATCGCCAATCGCTACGACAGCTGCCTGGACGATGTGGCCGGGAAGGTCTATACCAGGGACCTGTTCCGGAGAGACTGAGCGGCCGGGAGCTCCCGTGCGCCTCCAGACTGAGACTTGCACAGCGCGCGGCATCGTGATACGATGGACAAAGAGAATGCACGCCAAAAGGAGGAAGACCCATGAAAGGCATCATCCTGGCCGGCGGGAGGGGCACGCGCCTCTATCCCATGACGAAGGCGGTGTCCAAGCAGCTCCTGCCGATCTATGACAAGCCCATGATCTATTACCCCCTGTCGATCCTGATGCTGGCCGGGATCCGGGAGATCCTCATCATCTCCACCCCGGAGGATACGCCGGTCTATGAGAAGCTCCTGGGCGACGGGGAACGGATCGGGCTCACGCTATGCTACAAGGTACAGGATGCGCCCCGCGGCCTTGCGGACGCCTTCATCCTGGGGGAGCAGTTCATCGGAGACGACAGCGTCTGCCTGATCCTGGGGGACAACGTGTTCTATGGTCTGGACATGACCCGGACCCTGCGCGCCGCCATGGCGCAGAACACGGGCGCTACGATCTTCGGCTACCCGGTGAAGGACCCCCGCAGCTTCGGCGTGGTGGAGTTCGACAGGGACATGCGGGTGCTCTCCATCGAGGAGAAGCCGGAAAAGCCCAAGTCCAACTACGCGGTCCCGGGCCTGTACTTCTATGACAGCCGTGTGGTCGAGATCGCGAAGCGGGTGCGGCCATCCGCCCGGGGCGAGATCGAGATCACCGCGGTGAACAATGCCTATCTGGAACTGGGCGAGCTGAAGGTGGTGCTGCTGGGCCGGGGCATGGCCTGGCTGGACACCGGTACGCCTGAGGGCATGCTGAAGGCGGCAGAGTTCGTGGAGGCGGTACAGGACCGCCAGGGCTTCTACGTTTCCTGCATCGAGGAGATCGCATGGCGCCGGGGCTTCATTTCCCGGGAAAAGCTCCACACTTTGGGCGAGGAGCTGCGGATGACCGACTACGGACAGTATTTGATCTCTCTGACGGAAGGAGGACATTGAGATGACGATCCTTGTGACCGGCGGCGCCGGCTTCATCGGCTCGAATTTCATCTTCTATGAGCTCCGGGAGCACCCGGAGGACCGGATCGTGTGCGTGGACAAGCTCACCTACGCGGGCAACCTCTCCACACTGGCGCCGGTGCTGGACGATCCGCGTTTTCGTTTCTGCAGGACCGATATCTGCGACCGCGAGGCGATCTACGCGATCTTCCGGGAAGAAAAACCAGAGATCGTGGTGAACTTTGCTGCGGAGTCCCATGTGGACCGCAGCATCGAGAGCCCGGAGATCTTCCTGCAGACCAACATCATCGGCACTTCCGTGCTGATGGACGCCTGCCGCATCTTCGGGATCGGACGCTACCACCAGGTCAGCACCGACGAGGTCTACGGCGACCTGCCGCTGGACAGGCCGGACCTGCTCTTCACCGAGGAGACGCCCATCCGCACCTCCAGCCCCTATTCTTCCTCCAAGGCCGCCGCGGATCTGCTGACGCTTGCCTATCACAGGACCTATGGGCTGCCGGTGAGCATCAGCCGCTGTTCCAACAACTACGGTCCCTACCAGTTCCCGGAAAAACTGATCCCCCTCATGATCGCCAACTGCCTCTCGGACAAGGCTCTCCCGGTCTACGGCCAGGGCCTGAACGTGCGGGACTGGCTCTATGTGGAGGACCACTGCAAAGCGATCGACCTGGTGATGCGCCGGGGGACGGTGGGCGAGGTCTACAACATCGGCGGCCACAACGAGATGCGGAACATCGACATCGTGCGCCTGATCTGCGAGGAGCTCCACAAGCCCGAGAGCCTGATCCGCTACGTCACCGACCGGAAGGGCCACGATCTGCGCTACGCGATCGATCCCGGCAAGATCCATCGCGAGCTGGGCTGGCTGCCAGAGACGAAGTTCTCCGACGGCATCGTGCAGACCATCCACTGGTATCTGGACAACAGGCCCTGGTGGGGCGAGATCGTCTCCGGCGAATACCAGAGCTACTACGAGCGGATGTACGGGAAACGCTGAACGAAAAAGAACGCAGCCAAAAGGCTGCGTTCTTTTTGATCGGGACAGGTCCGGTATAGGCCGGCTGCGTTTCACGATCGTCTCTCAGACGCCGATGCCGGCGACGTGGAGGATGAAGTAGGCGGTGGGGATGGAAAAGAGCAGACTGTCGGCCCGGTCGAACATGCCGCCGTGGCCGGGGATCAGATCCGAAAAGTCCTTGATGCCGATCATCCGCTTGACCAGGCTCTCCGCCAGGTCGCCGATCTGTCCCATGGAGGAGGCCAGCAGCGCCGTGATCAGGCACACGGGAAGGCTCAGCTCCGGGAAAATGGGGAGCAGATAGATGACAAGGCCCACCACCAGCGAAGACAGCGCGCCGCAGATCGCCCCTTCCCAGGTCTTCTTCGGGCTCACCAGCGGCGCGAGCTTGTGCTTGCCGAAGCGGATGCCGCCGAAGAGAGCGAAACTGTCACACACCAGAGTGGAGGTCACGGCGAGCAGCAGGGTCTGTTTCCAGATCTCTCCCACACTGATCATCATCAGTACGCCGAAGAGGAAACCGGGGTAGACGAGGCCGGCCGCTGTGAAGATCGCGCCGCGGCCGGAGACCTTCTTGTGCAGGATCCCGGAGAACATGGCCAGGAAGATGCCAAGGGCCATGCAGCCGATGTAGAGGATCGGGCCCTGGTGGAAGATGGTGAGCAGGGCTTGGGCCGCGATGTAGGTATACATGACCCAGGCAGCGCAGTAGACCTCCAGCTTTTCCACAGCGCGGCTGTATTCATAGGCGCAGAGGATGCCTGCTACGGCAAAGAACAGCACCCGGCTGATCTCCGACAGGAGCACGCAGCTTAGCGTGATCGCGAGGAGCACAGTGGCAGAAAGGACTCGCTGTTTCAAAAGTCATCCCTCATTCTCGACGTTTTATCACAAAGGATAGGATACCACAGAAAGCGTGTTCAAACAAGTCTTTTCTCAACAGGAGAACAGCCTTCTCGGGAACGGGAGAAAAAGCGCGTTCCTGCTGATCTTGAGAGCATTTTTTTGTTGTGTATGAAAAAAAGCTGTGCTATGATAGAAAAAGACAGATCATTATTGTAATAGGGGGTCACAATATGTACAGCGAAGGAAAGATCTGGCTCGCGCAGTCCGATAAGAACTTGTTCCTGCTCCCGTCCATGGCCAACCGCCACGGCCTGATTGCGGGCGCCACCGGCACCGGCAAGACCATCACTTTGAAGGTGATGGCGGAATCTTTTTCCGACATGGGCGTTCCCGTGTTCCTGGCCGACGTGAAGGGCGACTTGAGCGGCATGTGCCGCCCCGGCGTCGATACCGAAGATATGCAGCGGCGCATCGAGCGTTTCGGTATCGAGGGCTGGCAGTACACATCCTATCCCACCCGCTTCTGGGACATCTTCGGCGAGAAGGGCATCCCCGTGCGCGTCACGGTCTCCGAGATGGGCCCCACGCTCCTGGGCCGCCTGCTGGACCTGACCGAGATCCAGACGGGCGTGCTGAACATCGTCTTCCGTGTAGCGGACGAGCATGGCCTGCTGCTGCTGGATCTGAAGGACCTTCGCGCCATGCTGCAGTTCGTGGGCGAGAACCGCGCGGAGTTCACCACCATGTACGGCAACGTCTCCGCCGCCAGCATCGGCGCCATCCAGCGCGCGCTGCTGGCTTTCGAGGAAGAGGGCGGCGAGCAGTTCTTCGGCGAGCCGGAGCTGGATATCCGCGACTGGATGCGTACCGGGCCCATGGGCCGCGGCTACATCAACATCCTCTCCTCCCAGCGCCTGATCCAGAGCCCCAAGACCTACGCGACCTTCCTGCTCTGGATGATGACCGAGCTCTTCGAGCGCCTGCCTGAAGTGGGCGATCTGGAGAAGCCCCGTATGATCTTCTTCTTCGACGAGGCGCATCTGCTCTTCACCGACGCGCCCAAGGCCCTGGTCCAGAAGATCGTCCAGGTGGTCAAGCTCATCCGCTCCAAGGGCGTCGGCATCTACTTCATCAGCCAGAGCCCCTCGGATATCCCCAACGACGTGCTGGCCCAGCTCTCAAATAAAGTGCAGCATGCCCTGCGCGCCTATACGCCGTCCGAGCAGAAGGCGATCCGCGCTGCGGCAAAGGCCTTCCGCGTGAATCCGGCCTTCGACACCGAGACGGCTCTGACGGAGTTGGGCGTGGGCGAAGCTCTCGTCAGCTTCCTGGATGAGAAGGGCATCCCCACTGTGGTGGAGCGCGCCAAGATCCTGCCGCCCCAGAGCATGATGGGCATCGCCGACGATACTGCCGTCCGCAGCGTCATCGCCAGCGACGAGTTCGAGCTCAAGTATCGAGACAGCGAAGACCGCGAGTCTGCGTTCGAGGTCCTGATCGCCGCCACCGCCGAGCTGGAAGAGCAGCGCCGCCGCGAGGCCGAAGAGGCCGAGGCCGAGAAGCAGCGCCTGAAGGAAGAGCTCGCCGCCCAGAAAGCGGCTGAGAAGGAAGCCGCCGCTGCCGAGAAAGCTGCGGCGAAGGAGGCCGCCGCTGCCGAGAAAGCCGCCGCAAAGGAAGCTGCCGCTGCTGAGAAGGCCGCGGCGAAGGAAGCCGCCGCAGCTGCGCGCGCCGCTGAACGGGAGGCCGCCGCCAAGAAGAAGGCCGCACAGAAAGCCGTGACCAGCGCCACTTCGACCGTGATGACTGCCGTGAGCCATAACCTGGTCAGCACGGTCACCGGCGGCAAGAAGACCAGCGCCGCTACCATCGCCAAACGCGCCGCTACCAACGCGCTCTCCTCGGTGCTGCGCTCCGGCTCCAGCTCCATCATCCGCGGCCTCTTCGGCAACAGGAAGTGATCCGGATCCCGCGCGCAGAGCACTGATCGAACAAAAGAGAACGCCTGCCATTCTGGCAGGCGTTCAGATCGTAGACAGACCTGATCCGGCAT
>JAFZOC010000093.1 GCA_017550765.1 Oscillospiraceae bacterium | reverse complement strand
TTCACGTTCGATACACGCAAAAATGGGGACTTTCGGAAGTTCCCATTTTTGCTTCTCAAGGTGTCGACGGTCGGTCGACACCTTGAGGAACGCCCCACGTTGTGGGGCGTTCCTCAGATCACGGACAAAGCCCCCTGGCTGGATCGTCGAGATCCGCATGGGGGGATGTGAGGGAGGGGTGTGAGCCCCCCCTCGCGGCCGTGGGCCGCGTCAGTTCTTGAACAGGTCTTTGCGATGGTCGAAGTAGATCTTGGTCAGGATCAGCATGATCAGGGTGGCGCATCCGCTGCCGAGAAGAGCCAGCGAGGATCCGGCCAAGGCTCCCGACAGCTCGACACCGCTGATGACGCCCGCCAGGACATAGTCGAGCACGCCGACGACCAGGTTCGCGATCAGCAGGAGATAATAGAGCCGCGGGCCCTGGCGCTTGAAGTTCGCCAGAGAGGAGCGGACCAGGATCGCGAAGACCGCCAGGGCAAGACAGGCGAAGCCGTAGCTCCAGTCCAGGACTTTCAGAGCGGGGTAGCTGGCATACGTCCGGGCTGCCGCTCCGACCGGGTCGGTGTCGCTGTAGTGGAGGCCGGTGAAGGAGGCGCCGGCGTTCAAAACATTGCTGACGGCATTGGCGAAGAGCTGGAAGTAGATGATGAACTTGTACCACTTCATGCCCCGGGGGTCGTTCCTGGGGTCGGGCTCCTGCTGCCCGGGGGGATAGCCGCCAGGGGCGCTATAGGGCCCGCCGGAGGCACCGGCAGGACCGACCGGCCCGCGGTCGGGGCCGTCCAGCCCGCTTTGCGGCCTGCCGCCGGGAGCATCATAGGGGCCATAGGGCCCGCCGGGCGCGCCGCCCGGCCCGTTCCAGGGCCTGCCGGCGGACCCGTCGCCGGGGCCGGGAGCCTGGACGGGGCGCGCAGGTCTGGGTGATGGGGGGATGGGGGAGATCGTCTTGCTGCAGTACGGGCAGAACCTGCTGCCGTCCGCAAGGCGGGTCCCGCAGTGAGGACAGAACATGGGGAGACACCTCCGTGCCTGTAGTCTATAAGAACGATTGTATTATAGCACCAGGACCCGGGAGGCGGCAAGGGCCGCGGGGCGCTTTTTGTCGGGATCTGACAGATCCGAAAAGGGCTGAGGCGACAAGTTCATAGAGGCCGACGAAGATGCCGCCGCGGAGACGATCGGGGCTTGCTTTTTCCGCCGAGGGGGCGTATCATGGGCCTCGAACAAAGGGATCTTTAAGCATCGGTACAGAGAGACCGGCAAGACCGCTCATAGGGGACAGGTGTGCGAGGGCACATCTGCGTCGTTTCGTGTCTTGCCGAACGCGGCAGGGCATTTTTTCTTGCCCGTGGCCGCCCGCGACGCGGGGAGGCGGTCCCTCCCGGAGGAGGAAGCGTGAAGCTCAAAGCCCAGATCCTGGACGAGGCGGGCATGTATCGGGCCCTCATGCGGATCGCCCATGAGATCGTGGAGCGCAACAGGGGCGCGGAGAACGTGGTGCTCATCGGCATCCGCCGCCGGGGCGAGCCGATCGCCCGGCGCATCGCCGAGAACATCCGCAGGATCGAGGGCGCGGAGCCTCCCTGCGGCAGCATCGACATCGGCTTCTACCGGGACGACCTGAGCCGGATCTCCGACGCGCCCCGGCTGCGCCGGACGGAGCTGCCCTTCGACGTGAACGACCGGGACGTGGTCCTGGTGGACGATGTGATCTACACCGGGCGCACGGCCCGGGCCGCCATCGAGGCGGTGTTCTCCTGCGGCCGCCCCCGGACGATCCAGCTGGCCGAACTGGTGGACCGGGGCCACCGGGAGCTCCCCATCCGCCCGGACTTCGTGGGCAAGAACCTGCCCACCGCCCGCACGGAACTGGTGGAGGTCCGGCTGCCGGAGTATGACGGCGAGACCGGCGTGTTCCTGATGGACACGGCGGGACGGGACAGTCAGCAAGAAAAATAACATAAAGAGAGGTACTGAAAAATGGGCAAAGAAAAGAAGACCATGACAGACGAGCCGATCTACAACGCGCGCGAGCTCGGCACGCCGAAGATGCTGGTGCTGGGCCTGCAGCACCTGTTCGCCATGTTCGGCGCCACGGTCCTGGTCCCGATCCTGACCGGCCTGCGCGTCTCCGCGACCCTGCTCTTCGCGGGCCTGGCCACGCTCTTCATGCATCTGGTCACCAAGAAGAAGGTCCCCGTCTTCCTCGGCTCCTCCTTCGCCTTCCTGGGCGGCTATTTCGCGGTGGTCGCCTCCGGCGCCGAGATCGGCTTCTCCCAGCGTGAAGCCCTGCCCTACGCCTGTGTCGGCGTCGCCTGCGCGGGCCTGCTGTATCTGGTCCTCTCACTGATCTGCAAGGCCTTCGGCTCGAAGAACGTCATGCGCTTCTTCCCGCCCGTCGTCA
>JAFZOC010000092.1 GCA_017550765.1 Oscillospiraceae bacterium | reverse complement strand
GGTGAAGCCGCAGGCCGCGCCGAACCGGCACACCGGCAGGGCGATGTGTCCCGCGCCCAGGACGATCAGCCGCTCCTGGGGGAGCACCGGCTCCCGCACCCGGAGTCCGTCCTCCGTGGGCTCCGCCGTCACCCGGGCGAAGCTGCGCCCCTTGACGTCCACCACCGGCGTGACCTCGGTCAGCCGCCGGGAGATCCCTTCGGCGATGAGCCCTTTCTCGCCCCGGATCTCTGTCTCCAGACAGACCGGGCAGTCCTCGGCCAGATGGGCCAGGATATCCTGATAGATGTTCCCCATAACAGCACTCCTTCTATTCTATGAGCGTAGATCCGTGTAGTTCGTTGATCCTGTCCCGCATCCGGAAGGCCGCGTCACGTCTCGCGGCGTGGGCGGCTCTCGCCTCCGGCGTCGTGCAGCGGCTCTCGCTGGCGGCGAAGCGCTCGGAGAGCGTGACCCGCCGATCTTCCAGGATGCACTTGTCCGCCATGTACAAGATCGCGTGCTCGTCCATGCCGTCGCCTTTCAGATCGTGGTGCTCCAGGATGAGCCCTGCGATGTCCCGATAGCCCAGATCCCAGAGCCAGCGCGCGCCGACGGCGGCGTGGTCCTTCTCTTTCCGGGCTACGTCGTGCAGCAGGGCAGCGCTCAACAGCTGCCGCATATCATAGCGCAGGATCAGAGAAAAGGCGATGCGCTCGGCCTCCGCCGCCACGGCCCGACAGTGGGCCTCGACCCGCTCTCCCGGCGCGGCCGCCGCCAGCAGCTTTCTCGCAAGGCCCGGGCACATCTGTGGCCGGGGCAGCTGCTCCAGCTTCGAGACGGTCAGCGGCTCTCCCTCCAGAACGGCATAGGAGCCGTAGGGCGGGCGCAGAGACCGGCTCTCCTCCAGCGGCGTCCCGGTGAGCTCCGCCAGGATCGCCTGGATCACCGAGGCGTGGGCCACGACGGCGATGTCGCCCTGGCTCTGCGCCAGACACGCCCGAAAGGCGGGCAGGACCCGGGCGGAGACCTGTTCCAGGGTCTCGGCCCCCGGGGGCACCAGCAGAGCCTCCCGTTCGCGGCGGGCGTAGAGCTCCGGCCAGTCCCGCCGGATCGTATCGAAATCCAGCCCGTCCCAGGGCCCCATGTCCTGTTCGGCCAGGGCCGGGACGATCGTGGGCGCGAGGCCGAGAGGCGCCGCCGTCTCCCTGCAGCGGATGAGAGGGCTGCAAAAGACCGCTGTCAGGATGGCGTCCTGTGCCTTCTCGCCCAGCAGCACGGCCTGCATCCGACCCAGGGGCCCCAGAGGCGTGTCGGTACGGCCCAGACACATGTGGGCATCGAGGGGGAAGTCCGGGTGCCCATGCCGGACCAGATAAACGCGCCGCATCAGAAGAAGCCCTCGAACGTGCGGTCGAAGAGCGGTCCGGCCTGGTCCCGCAGGGCCTCCACGAAGGACTCGTAGCGCTCCAACAGCAGTTTCCCATCGGCGGTCAGACTGCTCTTCCCGCCGCCTTTCCCGCCCTGGCTGCGGCGGATCAGCGTGCGGCTCAGTTGGCTCTCCAGGGTGCGGATCACGTTCCAGCCGCTGGAATAGCTCATCTGCATCCGCTGACAGGCCAGACGCACGGACTGGGTCTCGTCGATCAGCTGCAGCAGCATGGCGGCCCGGCTGTCGAAAAAGACCTTTTCACGAGCCAGAGACACGCTGAGCACCGGGCGGACCAGCTGCTCGTTGTGGTACTTCAGCAGGGCCCTGTAGTCCTCGGGGGTGTCCGCGTCGTGCAGGATCCCCCGGTCTTCCACCGGGACGCGGACCATCTCCGCGCCGCTGCGCTCCAGCGCGCCGCGCAGGCCCTGGTCGCCGCTGTCCGACAGGATCCGGTCGAAGAGAGAGGCGGCGATGAGCGTGGGGTGGCCGGTCTCCCCGTCCACGGCAGGACAGGCCAGCTCCGCGTCGGTCTCCAGCAGGGCGCGCAGCGTGGCGGCGGTGAAGAGCGGGATGTCCACCGGCGTGAAGAGGAGCCGGTCGCACTTGTCCCGCAGATAGCGCAGCCCGATGCAGACCGAGTCGAACATCTGGGTCGTCCGGTAGTCCTCATTGCGGAGGAAGACGATCCCGTTGCCGCTCAGATGCCGTTCCAGCAGCGTGGCGTTGTAGCCGGTGATCATCACGATCTTCTCTACCCCCGCCTGCTGGAACGTGGCCACCACCCGCTGGGCGATGGAGATGGAGCCGATGTTCAGCATGGGTTTGAACTCCCCCATGCGGGAGGACATGCCCGCGGCGACGATCAGGGCGGCGTTCGTCATGTCCCGTCCTCCTTTCTGACAGGGAAGAAGGGGCAGGTCCGCCCGATGCACTCCCTGTTCTCCGACATGTAGCTGCAGCGGACCGCGCCCAGGGGCATCTCCAGCCCGCGCTGTTCCGCCGTGAAGGCGGCGGCCTCCTGGATGCAGAGGCGCCCCGTACGCTTGCAGCAGCGGGGCCCGCCCACCTCGGCGAGCTTTTCCAGGCAGCGAGCTACCAGCCGCTGGGGCGCGGCCCAGGCGGCCCTGTTCACGGGGCTGGAGCCCGTCAGCACGCTCCAGTAGATCCCGGCGCCTGCCGCCGCGCCGCAGACGCCCCAGAAGCCGCAGGTGCCGCCGGGGACCTGCTTGCCCCGGCTCAGGGCCGCGGAGAGCATCTTTTTCAGATCGCCCGCGCCGCCGTTGTTGTGGTATGCGGTCAGCAGCACGCAGGGGACGATGGCGTGGTGCTCCGGCCCGTGCATGTGGACCTGGGGGAGGGCGACTACCTGCTCAAAGAGCCGCAGGGGGTCCCGCTCTTCGCTCTGCAGCAGGAAGGGGACGAAAAACAGGTCCAGTCCCGCGGCGTGACACTCGTTGCAGACGAAGTGCCCGTCCTCGCAGACAGCGTCGGAGAGGGCCTCCTCCCCGCAGACCGCGCAGCGCCGCGGCACGGCGATCAGCTCATAGCGCAGGGGCTTGCCGCAGAGCATACAGCCGGAACGGGCGCCGTTGCGCGTCCCGCGGACGCCCCGGCCGGGGATCTCACGGCATCCGGGCATTGATCTCACCTCTTCCAAATACTTTTCACGTTACAGTATACTCGATCTCTTTTTATTTGTAAATCGCTTTGCCATATTTTTTCGTGCAAGTCGGCGGTCCCTATGCTATGATAGGCGCAGAAAGGCGGGATGGAGATGGAGATCTACGTATACGGCACCGGCTGCGGCGCAGGGGATCTTGTGGACGAGGCGCTGCCTGCGGAGCGGGTCGCGGCCTTCGTGGAGCGCGACGGCGGCGGGAGCTTCCTGGGCAGGCCGGTGATCGCGCTGGAAGACCTGGCCGGGAGAGAGATCGACCTGCTGATCGTGACCAGCCGGGACGCGGAACGGATCGAGGGCAGGCTGCGGGAGCTGGGCGCGGATCCGGAGAAGGTCTTTTACCTGAAAGCGCATCTGGCCTGCACGGACCGCAATCGCAGCTACGGGCTGGCGGCCAGGGTCCTGGGAGAGGATCTCGCAGAGCGGATCCGAGCCTCGGAGCGGCTGATCCGCGTCCCGCTGTGGACGGCGGAGGAGCGGATCGCGGGGCCGGGCTCGGACAACGACTATGTGCGCCTGAAGACCCTGGAGGCGATCTGCCGGCGTCTGGGGGACGTCCCGGGGGCGGCGGCGGAGCTGGGGGTCTACCGGGGCGGCTTCGCTCGCTGGATCAACGCCCTGCTCCCGGAACGGAAGCTGTACCTGTTCGATACCTTCGAGGGCTTCGACCCGGAAGAGAGCGCCGGCCAGGGGGCGGGCTTCACCCGGGCCCACCAGGACACCAGCGTCCGACAGGTCCTGGCGGCCCTGCCCCATCCCGAGCAGGCGCAGATCCGCCCGGGCCTTTTCCCCCGGACGGCGGAAGGGCTGGAAGGGGAGCACTTCGCCCTGGTCTCCCTGGATGTGGATCTGGAGGAGAGCACGCTCCGAGGCCTGCGCTTCTTCCTGCCCCGCATCAGCACGGGAGGCTATCTGCTGCTCCACGACTACGACGCGCCCAAGCTCCCCGGCGTCCGGCGCGCCCTGGAGCGCTATGAGGAGGAGACCGGGCGACGCCTGCATGCCGTGCCGATCTGCGATGTGAACGGTAGTCTGGTCATCTCCGTGTAGACTTGTAGGCGTTGCCAGATCTGGCCTGACGAAACTGTATACGGTGCACAAAATGGCATTCGCAAGTTCTGCGAATGCCATTTCGATACAACTTGATTCTTTAGGGACTTGAAGAGTATCATGTAGACGTACAGGAATGTCCGAACGAGGGGGGTCGAGCCCGATGGGCGAAGAGCTGTTCGAGATCGTCGCGCACGAGGTGACGGTCGAGGTCAAGGATGAGAACACGGGGGAAGTCTTCCGGCGGGAGCTCCCCATCGACTATTTCGAGAACGCCAACTTCCTGCGCCTGAGCGGGGAGAATCTGGACGGCAGTCTGTCCCAGCTGGTGTTCTACACCCCGCGGGGCATCCAGCGGGTGAAGGACATCACCGGCAAAGGCCCGGACCACGACCGCTGCGGCGGCCACGGCCACGAGGGCGGATGAGCGCGAGATCTTTCGGAACGAAAGCAAAGATATAGCAAAAATACATCAATAAACAGGAGGAGAACGTATGATCAGAAAAACACTTGTCATCAACGGCGTCACAAGGAACCTGGTCCTGGACAAGGACGAGACCCTGGCTACCGTTCTGCGCGAGCACCTGCTGCTGACCGGCTGTAAGATCGGCTGCGGCGAGGGCCACTGCGGCGCGTGCAATGTCATCATGAACGGCAAGGTCACCAAGTCCTGTCTCTTCAAGATGAGCAAGATCCCCGATGGCGCCGAGATCACCACCATCGAGGGCGTCGGCACCCTGACCGACATGCATCCCCTCCAGGTCGCCTGGATGGCCCATGGCTGCGCCCAGTGCGGCTTCTGCACCCCCGGCTTCATCATCAGCGCCAAGGTCCTGCTGGAGCAGAACCCCAACCCCACCCGCGAGGAAGTCCGCGACTGGTTCAACAAGACCCGCAACCTCTGCCGCTGCACCGGCTACAAGCCCCTGGTGGACGCCGTCATGGACGCCGCCGCCGTGCTCCGCGGCGAGATGACCAAGGAAGACCTGGTCTTCAAGCCCACCGGCGACAGCATCAAGGGCACCAAGTACATCCGTCCCTCCGCTGCCCAGAAGGTCACCGGCACCTGGGACTTCGGCGCCGACGACGCGCTCAAGATGCCCGGCTGCCTGCGCCTCGCCCTGACCCAG
>JAFZOC010000091.1 GCA_017550765.1 Oscillospiraceae bacterium | reverse complement strand
CGGAACGCAAGACCTCTTCTGTCGGACACGGACAGAAGAGGTCTTTCTTGCTTTTTGCAGGTGAAGTGTGGTATGATCTCCTTGACGGAGCGCGGTCTGCGGAGGGGGGAGCGGCATGCTGGAGAAGATGGGGGCCTTTTTCGAGGCCCGACTGGACGGGTACGAGGAACACCAGCTGACGAGCATCGAGGGCGCCAGGGCGTTCTACCCCTTCACCGCCGGCTGTCTGCCCCGGACCGGCGAGCCCGCGGTCCTGGACCTGGGCTGCGGGACGGGCCTGGAGCTGGACTGGTATCTCCCGATGGCCCCCGGGGCGAAGATCGTGGGGATCGACCTCGCGCAGGGGATGCTCGACGCCCTGCGCAGGAAGTTCCCGGACAGGGCGCTGGAGCTGATCCGGGGCTCCTATTTCGACGTCCCCTTCGGAGAGCGCCGCTTCGACGCGGCCGTGTCCGTGGAGTCGCTCCACCATTTCACCAAGGAAGAGAAGATCCCGCTGTATGGGAAAGTGTGGAGGGCGCTGGCGCCCGGCGGCTATCTCATCCTGACGGACTTCTTCGCCGCGTCGGAGGAAGAGGAGCGCGCCCGCCGCGCGGAGTGCCTCCGGCTGCGGGCGGAACAGGGCATCCGCGACGGCGCCTTTTACCACTACGACACCCCGCTGACCGTAGACCACGAGAGAGAGGCGCTGCTCGCCGCGGGCTTCTCTGCCGTCACGGTCCTGAAGAGCTGGGGCGCGACGCATACGCTGCGCGCAGACAGATGAAGCGCCGGCGGGCCCGGCGCAGACCTTACAAGGAGGGACAGGAGATGGAGAGACCTTCGTATCTCAAAGAACTGTATGACAGCTGCATGTGGATCGAGGAACAGCATCTGCAGCGGGCGGCCGAGATCCAGGCGGAGCGGCAGCTCAGCGACGAGGAACTGCGCGCGCTGGCGGAAGAACACGCGCCCGCCCTGAAACAGACCTTCGCCAAGATCTTCACGCGGATGGGGGACAAGCGCGCCTATTATTCGATCCCCCGCCGCATCTTCCCCGTGGGGGAGGAGTCCGAGCTGGTGGTCCGCTGCAAGTACCGCTTCCAGCGGCTGGTGGGCAGCTTCAAGGCGATCGTCGTCCCGTACTACAACTATGACTGCCCCCTCTTCGGCCGCTACACGCCCTGGTCCACGGTGGTCCAGGCGCAGGACGGCGCATTGCGGATCCCCTTCCGCTTCGAGAGAGAGGACCTGTACACGGTCAACATCTTCTATCTGCTGGACGGGGAGGAGCTGCCGTTCCTGTCGGCCGACGTCTATGCGCTGGAGGAAGACCTGTACGCCTGCAACTACTACAAGGCGGACCTGCACATGCACACCACCTGGTCGGACGGCTATGAGCCGCCGGAGCTGGTGGTGGCCTCGGCCCGGGAGCGCGGCATGGACGTCATCGCCGTGACCGACCACACCGGCTTCAGCGGATCCGTGGCCGCGCGGGAGCGCGCGGAGGAGATGGGCGCGGAGCTGACGGTCATCCTGGGGGAGGAGTATTCCCTGGAGTATTCGCCCATGCACATCCTGGCCCTGGGGACGGAGCGGCCCATCGACCGGAAGTACCTGACCAGACAGGCGCTGGATCTGCCCGAGACGCAGGCGCTCCTGCGCGCCGGGGGCGGCGGGGCCCGCAACGCGGAGATGGTCGCCTGCATCCAGACGCTGCTGGACCAGGTGACGAAGATGGGGGGCGTCAGCATCCTGGCGCATCCCTACTGGAAGCCCATCATGCGCGACGGCTCCCGGATCGACACGCCGGAGGAGGTCTTCATCGAGCTGGGGAAGGACCGGCGCTTCGCGGGGATCGAGGTGGTCTCCGGCTCGCCGGAAAGCGAATTCGGCGTCTCCCAGCTCCAGGCGTCGCTGGCGCGGACGATCCTGGGGTCCTTCACGGGGGTCCCGATCATCGGGATCACGGACGCCCACTGCTACACCACGGACAAGATCGCCGGCAAGCACTTCACCGTGCTCTTCGCGAGATCCAGGGAGCGCGAGAGCGTGCTGGACGCCCTGCGGAAGGGCCGCACGGTCGCCGTGGAGATGCTGGGCGGGGAGCCCCTGTGCTTCGGGGAGCACCGGCTGGTGAAACTGGCAAAGTTCCTGGTGAAGGAGTACTTCCCGGACCGGGACGAGGCCGCGCGGCGGGAGGCGCTGGCGATGAAGGAGGAACATCTCCTGCGGCGCGACTGAGCCCGGCGCCGCCCTGTCCGGCGGTCCCGGCGACCGCCGCCGGCCTGCCCGCGGGGGCGGGGCGGCCCTGCGACGGGGCGGCTGCACAGACACGGGCCCGCGCTGCGGGCGGAGAACAGAGAGGAGACATCCGAGAGGAGGAGCCATGAAACACTGCATCATCGTAAAATTCGTGGAGGGGACGGACTATCGCGCGCTGGAGGCGCCGGTCCGCGGCATCTTCGAGCAGACGCTGGCCATCCCGGGGATCCGCCGGATCGACGTCGAGCTGTCCAATACCGACCGGCCGGGCCGGTACGACATGATGATCGTCATGGATATGGACAGGAGCGCCCTGCCGGCTTATGACGTCTCCGAGCCGCACCTGCGCTGGAAGGCGGAGTATGGCGGCGTCGTCGCCAAGAAGGCGATCTTCGACTATGGCGACTGAGGCGCACGGCGGCGAGAACGAGATCATGCGAGGAGGACATATGGAGATCCGATACGAGAAGAAAGACGCGCTGGTCCTGATCGGCTTCCACACCGAGATCCGCCCGGGCGAGGGCTATCGGGAGTGCCCGGCGTTCTGGGAGAAGGACTATGCGCAGAGATACGCCCGGCTCTGGCAGACCATGCAGCCGGAGACGCCGCTGGAGGCGGCGATCCTTGATAACAGGATCGGGTCCTTCGCGGTCTGCGAGGAGGGCGAGGCCGGCGCCCGCTACTGGATCGCCGGGCCCTACCAGGGCGGCGAGGTCCCGGAGGGCCTGGAGCTGTACAGGATCCCGGCGGGCTGCTGGGCCGTGTTCAGCACGCAGGGCCCCCTCCCGGGATCCCTGCAGGCGCTGAACGACACCATCTGGCAGGACTGGTATCCCCGCGAGGGGAAGGCGCGGGGGGCGGACGGCAGCGTCACCCTCGAAGTCTACGCCGACGGCGATCCCGGCTCGCCGGACTATCGCTGCGGCATCTGGGTGCCGGTGAAGGACGGGGATGAGGCGCCGGACGCGGTCATCCCGGCGGCGGTGGAGCGGGTGCGCGAGATGGAGCGGCTCTTCGACCTGGTCTCTGCGGCTCTGCGGCAGGGGCCGGAGCGTCTGGCGGAGGACGACTGCCGCCGGGCGGCGGAGCGTCTGAGGGCCTACATGGACAGCGGGGACTGGCTGCGGGACTACCAGCTGGACGAGGCGGGCGTGTTCCCGGCGGAGCTCAAGCGGGGCGTCCTCTCCCAGGACGGGCTCTACGATCTGCTCACGGAGCTGGACGCCGCCCCGTGAGAACGGCATATGACTGACGAAACAGCACCGCCGAGAGGCGGTGCTGTTTCGCGTGCTGTGTCTGACGGCTCGCGCTGTACGGGCCGTCCGGCGGCCCGTCGGCCGCGGCCCGGGAGAGCCTAGCCCCGCGGCGTGAAGTCCTCCAGGGCCTCTGGACGGAGCGGGTCATCTCCCGGGCGAAATCGGACTCGTATTTGCGCAGCCAGAACGCCCGCATCCAGTCCTCGAAGGAGCGCTCGCCGGCCTTCCCGGCGAACATGGCCCGCAGCTCTTCGCCGCTCGGCTCGTGATAGGTCTCCTGGCTCACGATGTAGCGCAGGTCGACGCGCTCCGGCTTCGGCCGGGCCTTCTGCTGCTCGGTGGGCCAGCCGAAGACCAGCATCACGGCTGGGAACACATACTGCGGCAGGCCCAGGATCTCCCGCTGGGTCTCGATGTTCTCCATGATGTCCCCGATGTAGCAGGAGCCGATCCCCAGGGCCTCGGCGGCCACCACCGCGTTCTGGGCGGCGATGTTCGCGTCGCTGACGGCCAGCAGCAGGTCGCCCACGCCGGGCTCCCGGGGCGTGCAGCCGGCCTCCTGGTAGGCCCGGTACCACTTCCGGCAGTCGGCGCAGAACACCAGGAGCAGCTTGGCCTTCTCGATGAAGGGCTGGTGGTCGCAGGACTCGCAGAGCCGGTGCTTGCGGGCGGGGTCGCTGACGCGGATGATGCTGTACAGCTGCTGGTTCCCGGGCGAGGGGGCCTGGGTGGCGGCGGCGAGGATGGTCTGCACCGCCTCTTCCGGGATCTCCCGGTCGGTGTAGGCGCGGACGGACTTGCGGGCGTAGAGCGATGCGACGATCGGATCCATGAGCGATCCCTCCTTGTGGATGATGGGCCGGGGGCGGTCCGGCGGACGCGGCCTCCTACCCTATGATACCATGCCGCCGCGTTTTTTCAAGTCCGGTCCGAAAGGGATCGAAAAGGTTTGACAGCGATGGCACAGGACTGTAGGATACGGGGTGAGATATCCTGCGATCCGACCCGCAGAGAGGAGGAGCGGCGGCATCCTGCACGCCGCACATAGAGATGAGCTATTGCCCAAGATGCGGACGCTCCGCGCCGGAGGACGCCAAGTTCTGCTCCGGCTGTGGCGGCTCGCTGAACGTGCCCGCAGGCCCCGCCCCTACTCCGCGCGCTGTCCCGCCCGCGGCGGGCGCGCCGCAGCCCATGCCCGCCAACTACGCCGCAGCCGCCCGGGCGCCCGCGGCCCCAAAGCGAACGGGGCTGAAGATCTTCGCGGTCGTGACGCTGGTCCTGGCGTTCCTGCTGTCCTGGATCCCGTTCCTCAGCGAGTTCTCTGCGATCCTTGCGCTGATCGTGAACATCGTCGCGGTGAAGAAAGGCGCCTTCCGGAAGATCGGGGGCGTGATCTGCGCGGTGGCCGTCCTGGGACTGAGCCTGTGGCTCACCAAGTACCTCCTCACGGTGAACGACGCGGAGGCGATCGCTCTGGTCGACCAGCTGGATACCTCCGACAGCTCCTGGCGCAGTCTGCCGGCCAGGACCGAGAAGGTCTTGGCCTCCCCCAAATTTGAGGAGGCCTTGCTGGAACGCACCCGGGAGAAAGAGAAGTTCAAAGAGCTCTGTACCCTGTATGCGCACCTGGACCATCTCGGATACGAGAACGAGAAGGCGAAAGAGCTGTTCCTGCAGCGGGTCCGGGAAGAGCTGCCCGACAGGTCCCGCGGGGACCTTTATCATGAGCTGCAGCGTTTCATCCCCTGCGTCGACTGCTTCGAGGCGGGCTCCTACTACTGCGCCGGCGTCGAGGAGATGCTCCCGCTGGACCAGCTCGTCCAGTGGCTGGAGGAAGAGGGCGTCCAGGTCTCGACGGAAAAAGGCTACTACGAGGACCACAAGGACGAGTACGAGAGCAGGACATCTTTTGATGATCCGCTCAACACCGGCTCAAAGCGCGGCGATGTGGGGACATACACCGATACGTGGAGCTATGCCGTCTACGGCAGCTTTCTGAAAGAGTCGAAGCGCCGATACTGGGCGCAGACACAGAGCTCCGACTCGATCAACACCTTTGGCCAGACCCTCTACTGCTATGTCGGAGGGAAAGAGTACAGAGCGTTCTCGAACGTCTCGGATATCAGGACCTTCCTGGCGCTCGGACAGCAGGGCAGGATCTATGCGCTCCATTCCAAGGGCTTCCAGGAGACGTCGGGCTCGGTCGCCTTCGCGATCGTGCTGGACGACGAGCTGATCCTCGCGAGCTCCGGACATTTCATGGACCTCTATGGGAAGGGAGACGAACGGATCGAGGCCGCGAAGAAGTGAGCGGATCGCCCGTCCTCCGGCCAGACGACGACGCAAAGAGCATGACACAAAGACAGCACCGCTATCCGGCGGTGCTGTCTTTGCGTCACGGGGGATCGTGCGGGGGAGAGGTCGACCTGGGACGTCCCGCGGGGAGACAGGCCCGGCCCCCGTGCCCCTTCGTTCGGCCGATGGAGGCGGACCGCGCTGCACGGCCCCGGGGCCTTCCGCGCAGGCGCGGCCCCCTGCCTCCCGCGCAGGCGCGGCCACTTTTCCTACCGCGCAGGCGCGGTCCCCGGCCTTCCGTGCAGGTCCGGCCTCCTGGCTCCCGCGCTGCTCGCCCCCGCCTCCCGCGCAGGTCCGGCCCTCCTTGCCCCGCTTTGGCACTTGACAAGGGGGCGGAGGGGTGATACTATGTACTAGTTAGAGCGTGCTAACTTCCTTTTCGGCCACAGGCCGGCGGCGCGTGACAGACCGCGCCGGCGCGACGGCCGGACGGCGCCGGGAGACAGGGCCCGGCAGACTGGGGGAGAGACAGATGACACTGAAGGAACTGAAGGCGGGCCAGACGGCCCGCGTGGAGGCCGTGGGCGGCGAGGGCGCCCTGCGGCAGCATTTTTTGGACATGGGCGTGATCCCCGGCGCGGAGCTGACGCTGATCAAATTCGCGCCCATGGGGGACCCCATGGAACTGCGCATCCGCGGCTATGAGCTGACGCTGCGCGTCGCCGACGCGGAGAAGATCCAGATCCGCCTGCTGGACCGGCCCGCCGAGCAGGGCGCGGCCGACCGGGGCCGGGCCGAGCGCCGGCCCTCCGACCACCCCGGCCTGGGCGAGGAGGGCAAGTTCCACCCCAAGGGCACCGGCGACCCGCTCCCCGAGGGGACGGTCCTGACCTTCGCCCTGGTGGGCAACCAGAACAGCGGCAAGACGACCCTGTTCAACCAGCTCACCGGCTCCAACCAGCATGTGGGCAACTTCCCCGGCGTCACCGTGGACCGGAAGGACGGCGCCATCCGCGGCCACAGCGACACCTCCATCACGGACCTGCCCGGGATCTACTCCATGTCCCCCTATTCCAGCGAGGAGCTGGTCTCCCGGGACTTCGTGCTGAAGGAGAAGCCCAAGGCCATCGTCAACATCGTGGACGCCACAAATATTGAGCGTAACCTTTACCTGACCATGCAGCTGCTGGAGATGGACGTGCCCATGGTGGTGGCGCTGAACATGATGGACGAGGTGCGGGGCAGCGGCGGCTCCGTGGATGTGAACCGCATGGAGGCCATGCTGGGGGTGCCCGTGGTGCCCATCTCCGCGGTAAAAAATGAGGG
>JAFZOC010000007.1 GCA_017550765.1 Oscillospiraceae bacterium | reverse complement strand
TCGATCAGGATCACCCGGGATCCCAGCTGGGTCAGGGAGCGGCAGAGGTTCATGGAGACGGTGCTCTTGCCCTCGTCCGCCAGGGTGCTGGTGATCATGATGACCTTCTTGTCCTTTCCGCAGAACTGCAGATTGGTGCGCAGGAGCTTCATCGCCTCGTTCACATCATAGGGCATCTCCCGCTTGTTGATGGTGATCTGCATATCGTCTTCTCCTTCGATCGTCCCCTGGGCGGCCTATCCCTCCAGGATGGCCAGGGGGCCTTCGCACAGCAGCTTTTGCGCCGTGCCGCGAGCAAAGTGCTTTTCCAGATATCTTGCGCAGGTATCCAGCTCCGGGACGCGGACCTGGGGATCGTGCGCGTCGCTGGCGATGATGTCCGCCAGTCCTTTGTTCAGCAGGGTCTTGCACAGGTGCTTCTGCCGGAAGCCTTCCCGGCCCAGGACGCTGCCCGCGTTCAGCTGCAGCAGGGCGCCGGCCTCTCTCAGATCGTAGGCGAAGCCCCAGCGCTCATGCAGGGGCAGGTATCGCTCCACATGGGCGATCAGCGGGCACCAGCCGGACTTGCGCACCCGGTCCACCGCCTCCAGGATCTCCCCGGCCTCGTGTCGGCCGTCGAACTCCAGCAGGATCGTGCGTCCCTTGCCCAGGGGCCGGAGCCCCCCATCCTGGAGGAGCTTGCGGCTGAGCCTGTCATAGTGGTATTCCCGGCTGTGATACAGCGTCAGCGGGAGGCCCGCCTCCCGGACCAGATCCCGGACCAGGCCGAAGTGCTCCAGTACCACTTCTTCGGTGCTCTCGAACATGTCGGCCCGCAGATGGGGAGTCAGACAGATGGTCCGCACTCCCTGGGCCGCCTCCAGTTTCAGCAGTTCCAGGCACTCGTCCCGGTCGTAGGCGCCGTCATCCACATAAGGCATCAGATGGCAGTGGATGTCGGCCATCTCCAAGGCGGGGCTCATGTGCGTTTGGACAGGTTCCGCTCCAGCGGCACAGAGCTCAGGTTCGTCAGGCCCAGGTAGCGCTCCACGTCCTCCTCGGTGGTGATGGTGTCGTTTACGAAATAGCGCACCAACACGAAGATGAGCGCCACCAGGACGAAGGCCAGGCCGCCGATCAGCGCGTCGCGCTTCACATAGGGGCTGGACTTGCTGCCCATGACGGCCGGCTCCACGAACTGGGGCCGCTCCGACTTCATGATGTAGGCGATCTGCTCGCACATGACGTTCGCCAGAGCGTTGCTGATCTGAGCCGCCTTCGCCGGATCGCGATGGGTCACGGAGATGCGCAGCATATGCGAATCGGCGGGATTGGTGATCTTGATGGTGCTCTCCCGCACGAGCTCGCTGGCAGTCATGTCCCAGCCCAGTTCGTCGATCACCAGGTCCAGGGTGGGACGGGTGGTGGCGATGATCTGGAAGTCCTCGATCATCTTGACGGCCTGGGTAGCGGACTGGGAGGAGTTCTCCGCTTCGGTGCTGAACACATAGATGGTGGACCTGGCGGTGTACTTGGGCTGCACGAAGATCTTCACGCCGACCCCGACCAGCAGCGCGCCGATCACCGCGGCCAGCGCGAAGAGCCACATATGGTGCACCAGCAGGCTCAAGATCTCTATCAGGTCGATCTCATCCTCGCCCTGTGTGCGGTCCTGCGCCTGGATGGGCTGGCCGTTCATCCCGCCGGCATAGCCGGCCCTGTTCGTTCTCTGATCCATATCCTTGGCCCTCTCCTGCATCGTTCCCGTCGGACGTGAGCTGTCGCACCGCCCTCCGGCGTCTCCCCCTGCGGGGAGCCCGTGGGCAGGGCGCCTTGCCGCTGCCACACAGGAAAAATATTTTAACACACTTTCATCGGTCCTGCAAGGGGGAACTCACGCGGATGGCGTCAGATCTTGCAGACAGCGCCAGAGCCGTCCCCGCCGTCGACCGTCCCCGCCGTCGACCGTCCCCCCCGTCGACCGTCCCCGCGCCGGCTCAGCTCTCGTAGCGCATCCGCTCCGGCGTCCAGTCGGCCAGGACGCGGAGCATGTCCTCCGCCACAGCTCTGGCGCCGGCCAGGTCGTGTTCCCGATAGTTGCCGCACTCCCGCCGCTCGCTCCCCGGGATCTTGCCCTCGAAGCCCGCGGCGAAGCGGAGGCTGTCCCGCACCAGGTCCAGGGCCTCCTGCCGGCTGACCGTGTCCCGGAGCAGCAGATAGAAGCCCGTGCGGCAGCCCATGGGCCCCACATAGACCACCTGCTCCGTGAAACGGCTGTTCCGGGCGTAGGTGGCCAGCAGATGCTCCAGGGTGTGCAGGGCGGGCACGGGCAGATAGTCCCCGGCGTTGGGCTTTTTCATGCGGATGTCGTAGCTCACCACGTCCCCGTCGATGCGGGAGACGTACATCCCCTTCTGCAGTTTGTCATGGTCCACGGTGAAACTGGCGATGGTCTTCATAGGCTGCCTCCGTTCCGGTCTGATATGCTCCTGTATCATAGCACAGCTCGCCGCTGAGCGCAAGCGCGGGGACGCATCCCGCCTCCGCCCCGGCGCAGCGCTCGCTGTCCGGGCGGCGATGCCGGCGTCCTCACGGCCGATGCGGGACCTGCATCCTCACGGCCGATGCGGGACATCATCGTATTGACGCGCAGGGAGGATCGTGCTATATTATGCTGTAACTTTACGCAAAAGGAAGTGTATGTCCACCTATGGATGGCGACAGTCGATCGTATTGGCTGCCTTTCGTCGCCGCGGCGGCGCTGCTGTTCTGCGCAGCATACCTGGCCGTGGCGGAGACCGCTTTCGCGTCCTGCTCCCGCAACAAGATCAAGACCGCGGCGGAGCGGGGCGACAGCCGCGCCGAGCAGGCGCTGGGCGTGCTCGACAACTTCGACCGGGCGATCAGCACCCTGTTCATCGGCACCAATATCGTCCATATCGCGGCGGCCTCCCTGGTCACCGTGGCCGTCACGCGGCTCTGGGGGCTCAGCGCAGTCTCCCTGAGCACGATCGTGACCACCATCGTGGTCTTCTTCGCCGGGGAGATGCTGCCCAAGAGCATCGCGAAAAAATATCCGGAGCGGCTCAGCAAGGCCACCGCCGGCACGCTCCGTTTCCTGATGGTCCTGTTCTGGCCCATCTCCTCCCTGCTGGCTCTGATCGGCAGGGGCGCCGCCGAGCTGGCCCCCGGCGACGCGGAGATCTCCGTCACCGAGGACGAGCTCTACGACATCATCGAGGACATGACCGAAGAGGGCAGCCTGGACGAGGAGCAGGGCGACCTGATCTCCTCCGCGCTGCAGTTCGGCGAGGTCACGGTGGAGAGCATCCTCACCCCCCGGGTGGACCTGGAGGCCATCGACGTGGAGGACAGCCTCCCGGAGATCCTCTCCCAGGTCAAGAGCCAGAACCACAGCCGTCTGCCCGTCTACGAGGGCAGCGTGGACAACATCATCGGCATCCTGCAGATCCGCCGCTTCATCAAGGCCTATCTGCACCAGGGCGAGGCCCTGGACCTCCGCTCCCTGCTGGACCCGCCCCTCTTCATCCACCAGAGCACCAACATCGACGAGCTGCTGCCCGTCATGTCCAAGAAGCGGCAGAACATGGCCGTGGTCACCGACAACTACGGCGGCACCCTGGGCATCGTCACCGTGGAGGACATCCTGGAGGAGCTGGTGGGCGAGATCTGGGACGAGGACGACGTTGTGGAGGAACCCTTCGTGGAGCTGGGCGAGGGCGTGCTGCTGGTGGACGCGGACGAGTCCGTCAGCGACGTGCTGGAACAGCTGGACTACGAGGACCCCGACGGGGACGAGGAGCTGGTGAACACCCGCATGGGCGAATGGGCCTATGAGCAGTTCACCGCGATCCCCAAGGTGGGCGACTCCTTCCGCTATCACCAGCTGGAGATCACCGTCTCCGCCATGGAGCACAACCGCATCCGCAAGCTGAAGGTCGTCCTTCTGCCTGAGGAAGAGGAAGGGGGCGAGGACGCATGACCGAAACGATCGCCATCGTCGCGGGGATCGTGCTGTGCGTGATCCTCTCCGGCTTCTTCTCCGGCTCGGAGATGGCCTACTCCTCCTGCAACAGCCTGCGGCTGGAGCATCTGCGGGACAGCGGCTCCAAGCGCGCCGGCGTCGCCGTGAAGATCGCCGAGCGCTTCGAGGACGCCCTCAGCGCGATCCTGATCGGCAACAACCTGGTGAACATCGCGGCCTCCTCCCTCTGCGCCGTGCTGGTGGTCCATCTCACCGGCTCGGACGACAAGGTGTGGATCGCCACCGCCACGATCACCGTCGTCATCATCATCTTCGGGGAGACCATCCCCAAGATCACCTGCAAAAAGAGCGCTAACCGCACCGCCCAGCGCTACGCCTATCCCGTCCGGGCCCTGATGATCGTGCTCAAGCCCCTGATCTGGCTGGTGGTGAAGACCATCGAGCTGCTGACCCGCTCCATGAAGGGCGAGGAGGACGAGGACGCCGAGGAGGCCGTGGAGGAGCTGCAGAGCATCATCGAGACCGCCGAGGACGAGGAAGTCCTGGACGAGGACCAGTCCGAGCTGGTCCAGGCCGCGATCGAGTTCGACCAGATCTCCGCCTATGAGGTCATGACCGCCCGGGTGGACATGGTCGCGATCGACATCGACGACGACTGGGAGGACATCCTGGCCGTCATCGAGGAGGCCCCCTACTCCCGGCTCCCGGTCTACGAGGGCAGCATCGACAACATCATCGGCGTGCTGTACCTGAACCACTTCCTCAAGGCCATGACCGACGACGGCCACGCCGACATCCGCAGCCTCCTGATGCCCCCCTGCTTCGTCTACAAGACCATGAAGCTGCCTCAGGTCCTGAGCGCCCTGAAAAAGGCCAAGCAGCACCTGGCCATCGTCTCCGACGAGTACGGCGGCACCCTGGGCGTCCTCAGCATGGAGGACGTGCTCGAGCAGATCGTGGGCGACATCTGGGACGACACCGACACCGTGGAGCAGGAGGTCGTGCAGCGCTCTGAGGACGAGTACGAGCTGGACGGCGACATGGTCCTGACAGATCTGCTGGAGCTGCTGGGCATCGACGAGGACGAGGTCGAGGCCGAGAGCGAGACCGTGGGCGGCTGGACCGTGGAGTCCTTCGGCAGTTTCCCCGAACCGGGGGACAGGTTCCGCTTCCGGGACTGGGAGATCAGCGTGCTGGCCATGGACGGCCGGCGGGTGGAGAAGGTCCTGGTGAAAGCCCTCCCTCCCGAGGGGACGGACGCCTGAACGCGACCGGCCCGAGAGGCTCGGAGCGAGCCCTGGATGACAGAAAAAATATGACAGAAAAAACGGCGTGACCGCCATGGTCACGCCGTTTTTTCTCTTTTCTCCTCGTTTCGTTCCTTTCGGGACAGGTCCCGCGCTCTCCGCGCGCGCCGCGCAGGCGTACGGGCTGCCCTGCCGTATCGGACAGGCCCGCCCTCGTGTGCGCTAGACCGGCATCGCCGGGAGATACCGCGTGCGGGCGAGGGTCGCTTCCATCCCGCGCCGAAGCGCCTCGCGGTCGAGATCGCCGCCGGTCTGTCCGGGGCTCTGTCTGCACCATTCCTGATCTCCCAGCCAGAACGCGGAGATCAGCGCGTACAGATACGGGAAAACGCGCTCCTGCTCCTCCGTGAAGGGGCGCTCCGCATCGTATCCCTGCAGGAAAGCGGACAGGACGGGCCGCTCCTGTTCCCCCGCCAGCTCTGCCGGGTAGTCCATGAGCCTGGCCTCGAAGACCGCCTGCATGACGGCGTCGAAGAACAGGACGTTGTCGCCGCTCCAGTTGTAGTCGAAGACGCCGATCTCGCCCCGGGCCGTCGCATACAGGTTGCAGTCGCTGATGTCGCCCTGCACGGCGTATCGCGGCGCCTGCTCGAAGACGCGGACCTCCCGCAGGAGCCGCTCATGTTCCTCCACGATGCTCTCATAGAGCTCCGCATCGACGGCTGCGAGCGCATCCCGGTGCTCCACGATCGTCTCGAAGCGGAAAAGGTCGTTCTCCCGGAGCGGATCGAACAGGACGCCGCCCCGGACATGCAGATCCCCGGCCTCCGCGATCGTGTGCATCCGCGCCAGCAGGCGCCCCGTCTTCCGCGCCGTCTCGAGGTCGACCGTCTGCAGCTGTCCGTCCGCGAAGTCCTCCACGGTCACGATCACATCGTAGCCGCCGATCCCATACCAGCGGGCATATCGCCCGTCGGACGCATAGACCCTCGGCGTCTCGATCCCGTGCGCGGCCAGAGCCGCAGCGAAACGGCTCTGGTCCTCGATCCGCTCCAGCGGCGCGTCCTCTTCCTTCTTGGCCCGGACGACCAGCCGCCGGCCGTCGTCCAGGACTGCTTTCACGATCAGCCGGACCTCTTTGGCCGCGGGATCGTTCTCCTCGTAGTCGTATCGCTGCAGCTCGGTCAGCTCGGCGCAGGTCCCGGAGATGCCGTAGTCCCGCAGGATGCGGTCGATATCTTTCGTCGTCAGGGTGAGCATCGGGCTCGTCCGCTCCTTTCGTTTTCCTTCCCTCTGTCAGGTCTCCTCGTCCTGCGCCTGTCGGGAAGCTGAAGGGCCGTTCGCCTCGGTCTGAGGCGCGGGCGGGGCGATGCGCGCTGCGGCCAGGGCCGCGTCCTCCCCTTTGTCGCTGTCCCCGGCCCGGTCCCCCGCTCACTTCCGCCCGTGATCCTCCTGGATGGCGCCGTCGCGGAAGGCTTCCAGCAGGGCGCGCAGATCCGCGATCTGCCGTTCCAGCTCCCTGCCCACGTCCGTCTCCTCGATCTTCTCCCGGGACTCCAGCCGCTCGAAGATCTCCGTGGAGGAGGCGATGCCCAGATTCTCACGGATGGCCCGCTCTTTCCCGGAGAAGGGCTGATGGGCGATGATCTTGAAGGAGCGGGAGGTTCCGATCAGGGTGTAGCCGGCGATGCCGGAGGTGGCCTGATAGGCCCTGCAGAAGCCGCCGTCGATCACGATCAGCTTCCCGCCGCCCTTGATGGGGCTCTCCCCTTTCTTGGTGCGCACGGGGACGTGGCCGTTGATGATGTGGCAGTGGGGCCCTTCCAGCCCGAACTCCTTCAGCAGCGCCTCGCAGACCGCCGGGTCCTGATAGAGGGTGTAGTAGGCGTTCTTCGGCTCGGCCCAGGCCGCTTCGTCCTTGATGAGCCGCCGCTCGAAGGTGGTCATCCGGTCCCGGCCGAAGATGGGGCTGTTGCGTCCGGCCCAGAGGAACCAGAGGAAGTCCATGCCCAGCTTCCGCTCCGGGGAACCCGCCCGATAGTAGTACGCCTGGCGGGCGGCGGTGTCGGCGTAGTCCAAAAAGTCCTTGCCCCGGCGCTCCTTGCCGTCCAGGCAGAAGCTCTGCAGCTCGCCCTTTTCGGTCATGGGGATGCAGCCGTGGAAGAGGAGGTTGCCGTTGTAGATCTTGTAGAGGCTGCCCTTGGAATAGAGGAAGTGCACGTGCCGCTGCAGCTTCTCGCTGCGCTGGAAGGAGGCGGTGAGCTGGTCGATGACCGCTTCCTCTTCCTTCGTCAGCTCGTAGGGATGCTCCCGGTCCACCGTGGGGAACTCCGTATCCTCCAGGGGCCAGGTCTTCCCGTCGATGGTGACGCACTTGTGCTCGTAGTCGATCTTGTCCAGCAGCAGCCGGTCCTCCATGCCGTACTCCGGATGGCGCAGGATCTTCTGGCCCTCCAGCTTGAAGAGGATCACGGTGATCGCCTTGTGCATCCGGGCGGACAGGAGCTTATCCTTCTCGGAATAGTGGGCCGCGTCGTCCCCGGCGATCTTCACGGCGAAGCGGGACACGTCGCAGTCTTTGTAGACCTCGTTGGCGAAGACGGAGAGGGGCCGCAGGCTGATGCCGTAGCCCGTCTCCACCACCTCCAGGTTGTTGTAGTGGATGGAGTTGGACAGGACCGTGGCCACCAGGGTCCGGCTGCCGGAGGCGGCGCCCATCCAGAGGATGTCGTGGTTGCCCCACTGGATGTCCACGCTGGGGTGCTGCAGCAGGGAGTCCATGATGATGTCCGCCCGGGGGCCCCGGTCGAAGATATCGCCCACCAGATGCAGATGGTCCACCGCCGCCCACTTGATCAGAGTGCTCACGGCGATGATGAAGTCCGGCGCCTGGCCGATCTCCACGATGGTGGCGATGATGTTCTTGTAGTAGTCCCGCTTGTCCAGCTCCTCGTCGTGGGTGTGCAGCAGCTCCTCGATGATGTACTCGTAGCCCTGGGGGATGGCCTTGCGCACCTTGGAGCGGGAGTAGCGGGAGGTGACGGAGCGGCAGACCTCCACCAGCCGGTGCAGGGTGATGCGGTACCACTCGTCCAGGTCCGCGATGCGGGGCTGCAGGTCTTCCATCTTCTCCTCGGGGTAGTAGATGAGCGTGGCCAGCTCGTCCAGCTCTGCCCGGGGGACGCTGTCCCGGAACAGCAGGTCCAGCCGCTCCCGGATCACGCCGGAGCAGGAGTTGAGGATGTGCAGGAAGGCTTCGTGCTCGCCGTGGACGTCGGAGATGAAATGCTCGCAGCCCTTGGGCAGGTTCAGGATGGCCTGGAGGTTGATGATCTCCCGGCCGGCCTCCCGCACGCTGGGGAACTGGCGGGCCAGCAGGCGCAGATAGCGCAGCTCCTCTTCGGTATAGCTCTTGTGGGCTCTCATGGCGCTCCTCCTCGTTCGTTCTTCGCGCCCCCCGCGGGGACGTCGATCCTTCCTCTTTATCATGCCATAGATCGGCCCGTTCTTCAAGGGCTATTTTGCGAGGCGGCCCCGGGAGCGCATATCGTGCAGGGCGGCCCCGGGGCGCGGGCCCCGGCTCCCCCGCTCATTTTCCGACCCGGCGGCGCTTGCGCGGCGCAGCGGGATATGCTATAGTGTCGCCAGGACGCCCGGCGCGCGCCGCGCGTCCATCTCGCCCGCTCTCGGGCGGCAGCAGGAAGGAGGTCCCGCCCATGCCCGTCTGGGCCGGCTACGGCGTCATCTTCGCCTATATCTTCTCTCTGATCTTCGTCATGGGGCCGCTGGTCCAGCGAGCCTCGGACCTGGAGACCTCCCGCAAGAGCATCCACACCATGCTCTTCATGGTCTGGTGCTTCCTGGACCTGTTCTTCCGGGGCACGGTCCATCAGATCGTCATCCCGGTCTGCTTCATCGTGCTCAACGCACTCTCCCACCGCTTCCGCCTCTTCAAGAGCGTGGAGCGGGAAGAGGAGGACCACCCGGGCACCGTCTACTTCGCCATCGCCGTCACCGCGGTGATGACCCTCTGCTTCTTCCTCCCCGCCTTCTACTATCCCAGCGGGATCGCGGTGTTCTGCCTCACCTTTGGCGACGGCTTCGCCGCCATGCTGGGCCACGCCTCCCGCTCCCGGAAGATCTTCGAGAGCAAGTCCCTGGTGGGGACCCTGGCCTGTTTCGCCGTCTCCAGTCTGGCCGTGTGGATCTTTGCCCTGGTCTATCGCCAGCCTTTGGGCCTGCCGCAGGCGCTGACGATCGGGGCGCTGTGCGCGATCCTGGAGCTCACCGGCCACGGTCTCGACAACTTCACCATCGTCTTCGGCACGGCGCTCCTGTCCTACGGGCTGCTCTCCTTCCCGGAGGCCCCGGTGCTGCCCTGCGCGCTGCTGGCGATCGGGGTGTTCCTGGTGGTCTTCTTCTCCCGCGCGATCACGTACTACGGGGCGCTCCTCTCCATGGGGATCGTGTTCGTCTTCTCCTTCTTCGGAGGCGCCTTCGGGACAGTGTTTTTGCTGGGGACCTACTTCTGCATCTTCTTCGTCTCCGTCTACAAGTACAAGGTCCTCCGGCGGCCCAAGCGGGGCCGGGGGCGGGGCCTGCTGCAGATCTTGATCAACGGCGGCCTGGGGACCCTCTTCATGCTCTACTATGGCCTCAGCGGCGAGCGCGGGGCCCTGCTGGTGAGCGTGGCGGCGATCGGCGGCTGCTTCGTGGACTCCCTGTCCTCGGACCTGGGGGTGCTGTCCCGGCGGGCGCCCTACGATCCCTTCCGGCGGCGGAGCGTCCCCGCCGGGGTCTCCGGCGGCATGTCTCCCCTGGGCAGCGGCGCCGCGCTCCTGGCCTCCGCCGCGATCGCCCTGGGCAGCGCCCTGGCGCTGGAGCTGCGTCCCGCCACGGCGCTCTGGCTGGGCGGGCTCGTCTTCCTGCAGAGCCTGGCGGACAGCCTCCTGGGCTCCCTGCTGCAGATCAAATACCGCTGCAGCGTCTGCGGCACGCTCACGGACCACGGGCAGCACTGCGACGCCCCCGCCCTGCGGGAGAGCGGCTGTGCCTGGATCGACAACAACATGGTGAACCTGCTGAGCTCGATCCTGACCGTGCTCCTGGCCGCGTCCGTCTTCGCCGCCCGCAGCCGTGCCGGGCTCCTCTGAGCCCGGTCCCTTCCCGGGCGCGCGGCGCAGATGTTGCAAGGCGGGGGCCATATGACAGGATACAGAAAGACCACAGGACCGATCGGTCCTGTGGTCTTTTGTTCTCGATGGGTCCTCAGCCCTCCGGCGCGGTCTCGGCGGCGTCCGTTGCGGCCGCGCCCTGCTGCAGCAGCTGCCGATACTGCTCCTTCACGCTCTCCGGCCCGACGATCCGGATCTTGCCGCCGAACTCGAAGATCCAGGCGAAGAAGGTGGGCGTGGCGGAGACCTCCGCGGTGACGCGGAAGTGCTCGCTGTCCACGATCTTGGTCTTCACCTGCTGGCCGAAGTGATCGACCACCGTGTTCATCATGCCGTTCTCGCACAGCAGCTCCACCTGGACATGCTCCCCGTCGAAGAGACGGAAAGCCTTCTCCGCGAAGGAGGCGATGCTGTACTGCTTGGGCCGGGGCACCGCTCCTTCCTTCAGCAGCTCCGGCACCCGGTCGATCCTGTCCACCCGGAAGGTAGCGATCTTCCCGTGCTTTTCGGACCAGCCCACCACATAGTAGCAGTCCCCGTTCCAGGTGAGCGTATAGGGGCTGAGGACATAGGGCGCGCCGTCGTTCTTCAGTTTCCTGCGTTTGCCGGCGCTGTACTCGAAGTAGAAGAAGCGCACCTTCCTGCCCTGCTCGATCGCGGCGTTGAGCACGTCCATGATGTAATAGATCTGCTCATTGTCCGACTTGTTCCGGTCAGCGATGGCGATGTTGCGCTTGAGGGCGGCTGCGTTCCAGCAGCAGGTCATGCGCATGAGCTTCTCGGTCAGGGCGCTGCTCTTTTTCTTGGTGATGAACTTGGACGACTCCACTGCGTCCACCAGGAGCTTCAGCTCCGGCAGTTCAAAGACGCGGGCGGACATGTAATACTTGTTCTGGGTGGAGCGGATGACCTCGATCGAATAGCCCGCCGCGATCAGTGCGGCCACGTCCTTCTGGATCGTGATCCGATAGGCCTCCAGGCCCCAGCGGTCTCTCAGCGCCCTCTCGATCTCCACCGTGGACATGGGATGCTCCTCGTCGGTCTCGTTCCAGAGCATCTCCAGGATATGCAAAAGTCTCAGCTTGCCGTCGCTCTCCATGCAGGTCTCTCCTTTTTCGCGACTGACGCCCGCCCGGTCCTGCGGACGTCCTCCGTCCCTCTCTCACTGGTCCGACTGTACGGGCCCATAGTATGCAAACAGTATACAATAGTCGCCTAAAAATAGCAACAGCTTTTTTTCTGGGCTTTTTTTCATAAAACGGGCGATTTTTCAAACATATCAGTGGCAAACGGCGGGGTCTGTCGTCACTGCGCGATGCGCCCGCAGCCGGCTCACAGCCGCCCTGACAGCGTCTTTCACCTCGTCTGTTCTTCGATAAGACTTGTTAAGTCCGGATGCGCGCGCTATAATAGGCACATCGGCCAGCTCCTGTCCCGGCGGTCCTCGCCGGCAGAGAAGGCCGCCCCGGGAGCATACCGGCGGGGCTGCGCGCCCGGCCGACGGATAAAGGAGGACTACGGATGCGCTACACAGCGGCAGTGATCACCGTCAGCGACAAGGGCTGGCGCGGAGAACGGAAAGACACCAGCGGCCCGGCCGTCTGCGCCATCGCGGCGGAGAACGGCTTCGAGGTCGTACATACTGCGATCGTACCGGACGACAGGGAGATGATCCAGGCGGAGCTGATCCGCTGCGCCGACGAACTGAAGATCTCCCTCATCCTGACCACCGGCGGCACCGGCTTCTCGCCCCGGGACGTGACGCCCGAGGCGACTTTGGCCGTGATCGAGCGGGAGACGCCGGGCATCCCGGAGGCCATGCGCTGGGCGAGCCTGCAGATCACGCCCCGGGGCTGCCTCTCCCGCAGTGTGGCGGGGATCCGCGGCAGGAGCCTGATCGTCGGGCTGCCGGGCAGCGAGAAGGCCGCCCGGGAAAACTTGAACGCGGTCATCCAGGCCATCGCCCACGGGATGGACATGCTGGCCTCCGAGGGCTCTGCCGACTGCGCCGCCGCGGATCAGAGCGCGCGCAGAGCGCCGCGGCCCTCCCTGGACGCCTGGCTCCGGGAGGCGAAGCAAGATCCCGCTTCTGCCGACTGCGGGATGTATCTCTTCCATAACGGCGTCGTGCGGCAGACCGCCAAGGCCCGGGTCCGCGCCGGCGATGAGGACGCGCCCGCCGTCAGAGGGATGCGCTTCTCCTACGACGGGGAGCGCGTGGAGCAGGCCAGGCAGGCCGCGCTCGCCATGCCGGGCATCCGCTATGCCCGCGTCTGGCTGGCAGACGGCGAGCTCAAGGTCGGCGACGACATCATGTTCGTCCTGGTGGGCGGCGACATCCGCCCCCATGTGGTCGACGCGCTGCAGGCCCTGGTGGGCGAGATCAAGACCAAATGTGTCCGGGAAGAGGAGCTCTTCTGAGCCCTCTCTTCTCGCGCCTGTGATGAGATACGAAAAGAGGCCCCCGCCGGATGGCGGGGGCCTCTCAAGGTGTCGACAAAGTGTCGACACCTTGAGAGGCAAAAATGGGAACTTCCGAATAAGTTCCCATTTTTGCGCATATCGAACGTGAAGGGGGGATCCCATCCCCCTTCACCCTTCCCCCATGCTTGCTGAAACGATGCCGGATCGACTTTGTCTACAGTCTCAGAGGCCCCCGCCGTATGGCGGGGGCCTCTGAGACTGTCAAAAAACCTCGCTGTAGCGTCAGATGACAGAGCAGCGGGGGAGCTCGAGGGGGCAAGGCCCGCCTCGGATCGGATAGCCCGCCGCTCGAAAAGCCTTGTTTTGCAAGGCT
>JAFZOC010000090.1 GCA_017550765.1 Oscillospiraceae bacterium | reverse complement strand
TGCTGGTGTTCTTCACGGGGATCTTCTTCGCCTATTTCGCGGCAAAGCTGCCGCGTGTGGTGAAGGGCGTCCTGGACGTGATCCTGACCCTGCCCATGGTCCTGCCGCCCACGGTGTGCGGCTATTTCCTGCTGCTCATCTTCGGCGTGAAGCGGCCTCTGGGCGTCTTCCTGCTGCAGTTCGGGATCAGGTTCGTCATGACCTGGTACGGCGGGATCCTGGCCGCCGCGGTGGTGGCCTTCCCGCTGATGTACCGCACGGCCCGGGGCGCCTTTGAGAGCTTCGACAAGACCCTGGCCTATGCCGGGCAGACCCTGGGGCTCTCCAACTGGACCATCTTCTGGCGGATCCGCATGCCCGCCTGCAGGCAGGGCATCCTGGCAGGGACGGTGCTGGCCTTTGCCCGGGCCCTGGGCGAGTACGGCGCCACCAGCATGCTGATCGGCTACACCCCCGGCAAGACGGCCACCATCTCTACCACGGTCTATCAGCTCTGGCGCACGAACGAGGAGCGGGGCGCCCTGTTCTGGGTGCTGATAAACCTGGCCATCAGCACGGTGGTGCTGCTGGCGGTGAACCTGCTGGAGGCCCGACAGAAGAAGGCGGTGAAGGCATGAGCCTGATCGTAGACATCCGCAAGGATATGGGCGCTTTCCGCCTGGAGGCCGCCTTTCGGGCGGAGAACGGGATCACCAGTCTGCTGGGGCCCTCGGGCTGCGGCAAGAGCCTGACGCTCAAGTGCATCGCCGGCATCGAGCGGCCGGACGAAGGTCATATCGAGCTGGACGGCCGGGTGCTCTTCGACTCCGCGGCGCGCATCGACCTGCCGCCGCAGCGGCGCCAGGTGGGCTATCTCTTCCAGAACTACGCGCTCTTCCCCAATATGACCCTGCGGCAGAACATCCTCTGCGGTCTGCACCGGCTGCCGGACCGGCTGGAGCGGGAGAGCCGCTGCCGGGAGATCCTCGGCATGATGCGCCTGGAGGGCCTGGAGGGGCACAAGCCCCATCAGCTCTCCGGCGGACAGCAGCAGCGGGCCGCTCTGGCCAGGATCCTGGTCAACGAGCCGAGGCTGCTGATGCTGGACGAGCCTTTCTCCGCCCTGGACGCCCATCTGCGGGACTCCCTGAAGATCGAGCTGCGGGACAGGCTGCGCGACTTCGGCCGGGAGGTGCTGATGGTCACCCACAGCCGGGAGGAAGCCTACACCATGAGCGACAGCATCGCCGTCATGGACAAGGGCCGGCTCCTGGCCCACAAGCCCACCAAGGCGCTCTTCGCCGATCCCGGCAGCGTCGCCGCGGCGGTCATGACCGGCTGCAAGAACATCGCACCCGCCCGAAAGGTCGGAGACTGCGAGGTGGAGGTCCCCTCCTGGGGCGTCCGGCTGAAGACGGCCCGCCCGGTGGGGGAGGGCCTGGCGGCGGTGGGCATCCGCGCCCATTATTTCAACGCGGCCACGAGCCAGGGCCGCTACCCGGTGATCTTCGTGGAGGAGATGGAGGAGCCCTTCGAGACAACGATCCAATTCCGCTACGCCGGGCAGGATCCGCAGAGCCCGCCGATCTGGTGGCGCATGCCCAAGGACAAGCGCCCCGCCCAGTTCCCGGCGGAGCTGGGCGTCGCCCCGGCGAACATCTTATTGCTTTACGAATGAAAGGAGATATCGGATATGAAACTCAGCGCCAGGAACCAGTTCAAAGGCACGATCGTCGCCATCCAGGAAGGCGCCGTCAACGGCATCGTGAAGATCGACATCGGCGGCGGCAACGTCATGAGCGCCACCATCAGCATGAACGCCATCCGGGAGCTGGGCCTCGAGGTGGGCAAGGAGGCCTACGCCGTGGTCAAGGCCACCTCCGTCATGGTGGGCGTCGACGACTGACCGGCGTCACAGACAGAAAACAGACAGAAACAGATAGACATAAACAGAGAACAGGCTCCGGGGATCTCCCCGGAGCCTGCTTTTTCAAGATACAGGACGCGCGGACTCAAAGCGAAGGGCAGCAGCCGTCCTCCACCAGCACCTTCATGATGCCGCCGCAGCCCATGCCGTCGGACTCAGCCACCTCGCCGGTGAGGTCGATGTCCACGATCTGATAGCAGCCGGTGCCGATGATGCGCACGGCGTCCTGGATCACGGCCGCCTCGCTGCAGCCGCCGCCGATGCTGCCGGTGACCTTGCCCAGCGGGCTCACGGCCATCTTGGCGCCGGCCCCGCGGGGCGTGGAGCCCTTGGTCTCGATCACGGTGACGATGGCCTTGGGCGTGTCGTCCTCCGCCAGGTACTGCAGGGTAGCCAGCTCCACGTCGGAGTCGTTGCAGGAGCGCCCGGGGTCGCCGTGCTCCGGCAGACGCTTGTAGGCGATGACCTCCGACAGGATCGAGACCGCGATCTCCGCCGGGGTGATCGCGCCGATGTCGAGACCGATCGGGGTGCAGATCCGGCCGAGCCTGACCGGGTCGAAGCCCTCCTCCGCCAGCATCTCCAGCAGGCCCTTGGTGCGCCGCCGGGAGCCGATCATGCCCAGGTAGGCGGGCATGGTCCCGGGCAGCAGCGCCCGCAGGCAGTCCGCGTCGTGGCGATGGCCCCGGGTGATGACCACCACATAGTCGAAGGGGGTGACCTTCAGCTCCCGGATGCCGTTCTCGAAGCTTTCGCAGATCACCTCGGCGGCCTCCGGGAAGCGGCGGCGGTTGGCGAAATCCGGCCGGTCGTCCACCACGCAGACGGTAAAGCCGCACTCGGCGCCGAAGCGGCAGACCGGCAGCGCGATGTGTCCGCCGCCCAGCACGATCAGGCGTTCCTGGGGCAGCACCGGCTCCCGCACGACCAGCCCGGCCTCCGTGGGCTCCGCCGTCACCCGGGCAAAGCTCCGCCCTCTCAGATCGGTCACCGGCGTGACCGTGGTCAGCCGGCGGCTGAGCCCGCCCTCGATGGCGCCGCTCTCCCCGCGGATCACGGTCTCCAGCGAGACGGACTGATTGTCCGCCAGATGATTCAGAATGTCCCGATAGATGTTTTCCATAGCAGTTCCTCTCTATTCTATGACAGTTTTTCCGCAGATCCCGTTGATCTCGTCCCGCAGCCACAGCGCGGTCCCGAGCCGCGCGGCGTGGGCGGCCTTCGCCTCCGGCGAGGCGCAGCGGGCCGCGCTCCCGGCGAAGCGCTCCTCCAGCGTCACGCGCCGGTCCTCCCGCACGCACTTGTCCGCGAGATACAGGATCGCGGCCTCGTCGATCGGCCCGCTCTCCCAGTCGTGATGCGG
>JAFZOC010000089.1 GCA_017550765.1 Oscillospiraceae bacterium | reverse complement strand
CGGCTGTTGACGACGCAGAGCACCTGTCTGCAGGCCCGGAGGCGCTCGGCGAGAGCTTCGTCGTCGAGCTCGCCCTCGTCCCGATACGTCACGCGTCGGAATGCCTGGTACATCCTCTCCGGCTCCGGACACAGCTCTCGGACGCGGAGCTCCGGCGCGAGCTCCTGCAGCGTCTGGCCGACCGCAGGCTGTGTCGCCGTGCAGAGGACCGCGCTGCAGCGGTAGTTCTCGATCAGCTGGCAGATCGCCGCGAGGCAAGGCTCCAGGAAAGGCACCGGCAGCATCTGGGCTTCATCGAAGACGATCACGCTCCCGGCGATGTTGTGGAGCTTACGGCACTTGCCGGGCTTGTTGGAGTAGAGCGACTCAAAGAACTGGACCGCCGTGGTCAGGATGATCGGCGCTTCCCAGTTCTCGGCGGAGAAAGCCCTGGTATCCTCCTTGCGAGGGTCGCTCCCGTTCTCCGGATGGGCGAATTCCGCGCCCCCGTAATGTGCCGTGATGTTCTCCCGGCCGAAGATCTCCGCGAACACGCAGTGGGTCTGGTCCAAAATGGAGCAGTAGGGGATGACATAGATGATGCGCCGCATCCCGTGCGCCAGCGCATGCCGGAGCGCAAAGGCCATGGACGAGTTCGTCTTCCCGCCCCCCGTCGGGACCGTCATGGTGAACAGCCCCGCATCTTCCCTGCCGGCGTCGATCGCCGCGCGCAGGATCTCACAGCGCAGGACATTGAGCCCTTCCGTCGCGCCCCACCACTTGGCGATATGCCGCTCCAGGCGCGCCCACAGTCCGCTCAGATCGGTCTCGGGCAGGAGATAGGGCTCGTTGCGGTAGTACGCGTCCGTGTCCAGCCAGTCCGCATCCGTCAGTGCCGAGAAGAGCATCTTGACGTAGAAGAAAGCCTCCAGGGGACTGAGATCTTTGCGCTCAGGCGTGAACACCATCGGGATCTCACGCGTCCAGGCGCTGTAGTCCTCAAGACCGCCCTCTTTGGCGTGGAGGATCCGGGACGAGAAGGTGCCGGAGAGGTCGAAGCGCGTCCCCTTGTCCGTCAAGCCTCCGTGATGACCGGCGACACACATGGCCGCAAGGACGGCCCTCTGCCGGAAAAGCTCATATGCGCCCGCCGTGCTGTGATCTACCTTGCGCGTGTCGCCAAAGAGGCGCGCCTGGAAAGCCTGGGAATATTTGCCGATATCGTGATAGAGGCCGCAGGCCCGGCCCTGCGCTCCTGCGCCGAAGGGTCTGCAGAACGCCTCGCACAGCGCAGCCACGTTTTCCAGATGCTGTTTGAGCGGCTGCCCTTCGGGCGTATGTTCCGTCGGGCTATGGGCGAGATAAGGTCTTTCCATCGCGTTCGTTCCTTTCTGAGCGCTGTATGAGCGCTGCGATCGATCGGGCAATGATCATTTGTGCAAAAAGATCCACGGGGCCCAGTTCGTTTTTCTAGTTGCCCACACTATAACACGGGGGCAGCGCGGAAGTCAACGAAAACATTCAGTGTTTATGGTAAGTAAAGATTTAACTATTTTCTCTCTTTACGATCCATGAAAAAATGGATATAATCAATATGTCGCAGCGATGCGTGGGTCGAAATAGTGTTTCTGGGAAGTAAGTCGGGCTTGCCCGGCTTATTTCTTTTCTTCGCTCTTGTGGTGCAGTTGCCAGATGATAACGGACACGTCCCATACCACTATAGCAGAAGCTGATCACTTTTCGCAAGGATGATCTGGCGGCTTGGCCTATGTTGTCATATTTAGGCGACACCATTTCCCGCTTGCCTTTCTTTCCTATTCCAGTCGCGACCTCTGTGCTCGGATCGGCTGCCGGATCTGCGCGGTGCGCCGGTCTTCGGGCAAGCCCATCTCTGCTAGCCATGTGCGCGCCGTGAGCTTCTCAACAGACGCAAAAAACTGCCCGACAAGCGCTCCTTGTCGGGCAGTTTTTTGGGGAGGGCATCCCGCCGGTCTCTATCGTTCCATCGGCTCGTTCCGCCGGGCCGTTCGTCCCGCAGCCTCGTTCCGCCGGGCCGCCTCGTCCCGCCGTTGCGGCGCTCCCTGCGTCCTTTGCCGCGCGAGCTCAAGGCCGTCGCGCTCACAGATAGGCCCACAGGGTCAGAGCCGTATAGGCCGCCACCAGGCCGCCGAGGATCAGGCCCTGTTTCAGCTTGTGGGCCGTGAGCAGGCCCACGAATTCCCGCACCGCCGCGTTGGGCCAAAAATACCATTTGGTGTCCGCGCCCATGCCCACGGCCCGCATCTTCACGCGCCGGGCGTACAGACCGCTGCGGAACACATGGTAGTTGGTGGTGGAGAAGGCCACCTTGGCGTCGGGGTCCAGCGCCCAGATCTTCTCTTTGGAGAACTTCATGTTCTCGAAGGTGCTGGTGGATCGGTCCTCCTCGACGATCCGCTCTTCCGGGACGCCTCGCTCCATCAGATAGCGCTTCATGGAGGCGCTCTCCGAGATCGGCTCGTCCGGGCCCTGCCCGCCCGAGGTCACGAAGACCGGCTCCTTGCCGGTCCGGGCCTTCTGCTCCTCGGCAAAGGCCAGAGCCAGCTCGATCCTTCCCTGCAGCAGCGGCGAGGGGGTCCCGTCTTTCCGGATGCCGCAGCCCAGGATGATGAGGAAGTCCTTGTCCGGCTCCGGGACATAGCGGGCGGCGATGCTGTCTGCCACGATGGCGCCGACGATCATGCACTCGAAATAGAGATAGACGGCGGCGAAGATCCCCGCCACGAGATCGTGGATCATCATCTGCAGCCGGCTGCCGGAGACGGATCTGTCGAAGAAAAAGAGGAACAGCAGCCCGCCCACGATGCAGAAGGACAGGACGATCCCCAGGATGTTCACGAAGCGCCGTCCCTCGTGCCGGATCAGGGAGATGTTCGACACGCAGAGCTCCCCCGAGAACAGCAGGATGAAGGGCGCGGAGAGCATCAGATAGTTCTTGGCCGAGCCTTGCAGCGTGTGCAGGATCGTCGCGGCGGTGTACTCCTCCGGCCGGCAGATCAGCTGCACCGTGATGTAGATCTGCATGACGATGGCGCTCAGCAGGAACAGGGCGAAGCCCATGTAGAAGATCGTATTGTAGGAATAGGGGTTATACTGGAGCTGCCGGAAGAACGCGACCGCCAGCTGGATCAGGGCGGCCAGGAACAGCCCCGCGATCAGGCCGCTGATGAGCGGCGCGTGGGTCTCGGCGTCCCGGCGGATCAGCAGAAACAGGATCGCGCCCACGACGAGGGCCTGGATCAGCAAGTTCCACAGCTTCGGCTTTTTGTTCCGGGTGTCGAACTTCAAGGCGCCCCTTCCTTTCTGACCGTTCCCGGGAGACGTCGCAGGCCCGGCGCCTCTCCGGCGCTCCCGCCGGAGAGCGGGCTGTGCATGCAAAGGCCGGTCTTCAGCGGCATGCGCATCACAGATCTTTCTTCAGCGTCAGGATGTTCTGCCCGTCTTTGTAGAGATAGCTCACGTCGTCCATGAGCTTCTTGGTCATGAACACGCCCAGGCCGCCCACATCCCGCTCTTCCGCGGGCAGGCTCAGGTCCGGGTCCTCCCAGGCCAGGGGATCGTAGGGCACGCCCCGGTCGATGAAGGTGATCGTCACGGTGACCGGCTCTTCCGAGACCTCCACGCGCACCGTGGCCTTGCCCTTGTCTGGGGCATAGGCATAGTGGGCGATGTTGATGAAGATCTCCTCCACCGCCACGCCGATCTGCATCTGCTCCTTGGCCGGACAGTCTGTGGGCTCCAGGCGTTCCTCCACGAACTGCTGGACTTCCGTCAGCGCTTCGTCCGTGGCCTCGATCTCCAGCTCGTTCCGGGAGAAGAGCAGCGTGTCCGTCTTCTCCAGCAGCTCCAGGAGCCGCGCCGTCCAGAAGCGCTGCTCCTCGCCGTGGGCGGGGTCGTCTTTCCCGTAGCGGCGGATCGACCGGCGGATCAGCCGGGTATAGCCCACGATCCGGGCCTTGTCCTCCACCTCCCGGATCTTGGTCTCGCAGTTCGTACCCAGGTAGGCCGCCAGGGCCTTGCGCCAAAAGCTGCAGCTTGTCTCAAAGTCGAAGCCCTGGAACTGCTTGACCACATCATGGTGCAGCTCCGAAAAACCGATGAAGGAGTTGAACATGCTCCCCAGCTCGAAGATCGGATGGCCCACCGCCAGGGTGTCCATGTCGATCAGCAGCACTTCGTCGTTCTGCAGCTCCAGGTTCCTGGTGTGATAGTCCCCGTGGATCATGTGGTCATCGCGGGGCACGGCCTTGATCAGCGCCAGGAGCTTCTTCCCCGCCGCTTCGGGCAGATGGTCCTGCATGAAGCGGGCCCAGTCCAGAGCCGTCTCGCGCATGTCGGGCAGCTTCCCGGCGGGCACCCGGGTGGCGTGGATCTTCCGGAGCATGTCCACGAACTCCTGGACGCACCAGTCCATCTTCTCCGGCTCCCGGGCCAGGATCTTGGCGAAGGAGCGGGCGTTCAGCAGCTCGAAGACCGAACCGTAGCTCTCGCCCACCCGGACCACGTCGTAGGAGATCGCCGTGGGGATCCCCAGGATCAGCGCCAGTTTCGCCATCTCCCGCTCGTGCTGGATATCCTCCAGGGCGTCGGCGTTCTTGTAGACCTTGACCACGTTGTCCTGGTCGATGCGGTAGAGCCTGCCGTTGGCGCCGCGGCCGATCTCCTCACAGCCCTCGATCGAGACGACGCGGTAGGCCCTCTCCACAGGCATCATCTCCGTGAAGCCGGTCACGTCGAAGATCTCATAGACCTCGGAACTGACGTTCACGATGCGCAGATCGGGATGCTGTTTCCGCAGGCGCAGGATCACCCGCAGGCCGGCGCTGGAGATGTAGTCCAGGCCGGCAGCGTCCAGGATGAGGCTGTCGGCACCGCCTGCCAGCTGCTCCAGGAGCTCTTTTTCCACCTGGGCGGCGTTCTTCGAGTCGATCCTTCCCTTTAGTTCGATATTCATGCGCTCTCCTATCCTTCCTCCTGCACCCCGTACATATGCCCCACCACCAGGCGCCGGGCCACCTCCGGCCCGAAGAGCTTCGTGACCTGGTCCACCGCGGGGCCGCCGTTGGCGAAGAGGGTCTCCGCGAAGGCACGGGTCTTGGCGTGCTTGGCCTCCCTGTCGCAGGGGTCCGCCGTCTCCAGCTGTCCGGCGAAGGTCTTGCAGTAGTCCGCGGCTGCCTGTGCCAGGCGTCCGCCGATCCCCTTCCCGCTCTTGTGGTAGGAGCAGGGGTACAGGATCGCGTCATACCAGCGGGGGGCCGACGGGGGCGGATCCGGGAGGTCGGCGTCCCGGTCCCGGATCTGCTGGAAGGCGTCCAGCGCCGCCTGAGGATAGGGCTGCAGCTGGGTGTCGTAGAGCTCGGCGATCTGCGTCTCCTTGCCGAAGGCGCGCACCCAGTCCAGGTTCACCAGCGGCAGATCCTTCGTCTCCGCTGCCAGGACCACGGTCTCCATCTTCATGAGGCCCAGGAAGGCGTCCATGCGCAGCACGCACAGGTGCCCCAGGCCCTCCACGGCATAGGACTCGGTCCGGAAGACCATGCCCTTCTTCGCCAGACGGGCGTCCGCCCCGATGTCCAGCTGCCGGATCGTGTATTCTTCCGCGAGCGCCTCTTTCAGCAGCTCGCCCAGATCGCGATGTCCGTTCATTCTTTTTCTCCTCCTTGCTTTCTCACGCTCCGGCCGGCTGCGACAGAGCCGCGATGTCCAGCGGGACGATCTTCGTGACCGTCGTCGTGCCTTCCAGATCCTCATAGAGGAAGGACAGGGCCCAGCTCTTGCAGAGCACACAGTGGTTTTTCCCGGAGACCGTCTGGCTGCCGAGATGCAGGGCCGCGCCCTCGATCTCCACGCTGCTCTCCCGGTCTACCTGCCAGCCGCCCAGGAGCTGCTCCCCGGCGGGCGGGACGTCGTTGACCGCGCCGGTCTCTGCGATGTCGCCCAGATCCAGGGCGACGATGTTCAGGATCTTCGCTCCGCCCTGCAGATCTTCATAGACATAGACCAGAGCGTAGTACGGCTGTGCGCCGGGATAGACCACGGTGGCCTCGCAGAGGAAGCAGTAGTTCGTCCCGGAGACCAGTTGGGTCCCAAGCAGGCCCAGGGGGACATAGTCCACGCCGGTGAGACCTTCCAGCGCCTTATCGAAGGCGCCCTGGGCCTTCTGGTCGATCGTGAGCTCCTCCGTGAGCGTCCAGCCGCCCAGCGTCGCCGGCTCCTCTTTCTGTCCGCAGGCCGTCAGGGCGAAGAGCGCCAGGGCCAGCAGGACCCAAGCCAGGATCTTTCTCATGGTGTCCTCTCCTTTCACACGATGGTCAGGATATCCGTGAAGCCCGTGACTTCAAAGATCTCCTGGATGTTCTCGTTCACATGTTCCAGCCGCATCTCGCCCTGCTTCATCATGGTCTTGTGGGCCGTGAGCAGGACCCGCAGGCCCGCCGAAGAGATGTAGTCCAGGGCGGCGAAGTCCAGCACCAGCTCTTTGAGCTCCGGGTAGACTTCCTTCAGCTCCCGCTCCAGTTTGGAGGCGGTATTGGTGTCCAGGCGTCCCTTCAGGGCGAAGACCGCTCTGCCCTCTCCGATCTCCTTTTGGATATCCAGCATGTTCTTCCTTCCTTTCGCGTCCGCGCCGCGCTTTCCCGGGCGGCGTCGGGCATTTTCGTCGATCTCCATACAGAAAAAGTATACTCCCTTGCCGTTCGCTCCGTCAAGGCCGGGATCAGCGGCGGCCCTTTTTTCCGTCTGCGGCGGCCTGCCCGCCGGGGCCCGCGCCAGGCCCGCCTTCCCTCGTCCTTTGCGGGACGCCCCCTGCTGCGCAGGCCAAAGGCGCTCGGACAGCGGGGCGGGCATCCCCGCTCCCTCGCAGGCACACGACGCCCCGGACTTTTCGTCCGGGGCGTCGTGTGTCGGTCGGTCTTCACGCAGGTATCAGAACTGTTGGGCGAGCGCCGCCAGGCCGCCTGTGACCGCCAGGACGATCGTGATGATGATAGCAAGGAGGAAGACGCACCAGTAGGATCTGGCAAAATTGCGCCGGTTGATATTCGCATCGCTAAAGGAGAAGACGATCAGCAGGATAAAGCCGATCACGGGGATGGAGAAGAGCAGCATGTAGCCGAAATAGCCCCAAGCGCCAATGGGACGATACTGCGCGGGAAGACTGTCCGCGCTGAGGAACACGTTGTTGACGACAGGCTGCTGGGCATACGGCCGAGGATCTGTATACGACTGTGAAAAGTTCTGCGTGTTTTCCACCGGAGCGCCGCAAGCCGGACACTGCCGGGCGCCGGGGGCGATCGATGTGCCGCAATTCGTACAGAACATGGGACGGGCCTCCTTTTATCCTTTGTTTAGACGATCTGTATATACATATATAACACGGCTCTGTAGCTGTCAAGAGCAAGCTGGCCGAGCCGTCTGAGGTGTCGGATACCGGCGACTTCTTCGGACATTTCTCGTATGTCGCTCCTCTGTACGCACCTGATGTGTCCTCCCACTTGCGCGGGGGGCCGGATCGTGGTATGCTCAGAGCGGTGCGGCAGGGGCCCGGCCCGCCGCGAGGAGGTCGACATGGAACGCTATTTCGACATCAACAAAGACGGCTGCAGCATCCGCTGTCTGCTCTATCGCGATCCGGAGCGGCCGATCCGCCGGGTGGTGGTCTATGGCCACGGCTTCGGCGGACACAAGGAGACCCGGGCCGCTGCCCGCTTCGCCCAGACGGTCCTGTCCAAGCACCGGGATACGGCCACGCTCTGCTTCGACTGGCCCTGCCACGGGGCCGACGCCCGCAAGAAGCTCAGTCTGGACGACTGCGACCGCTATCTCCGTCTGGTCACGGAGCACGCCCGGGAGGTCCTGGGCGCGGAGGAACTGCTGGGCTACGCCACCAGTTTCGGCGGCTATCTCTACCTGAAATACCTGTCGGAGCACCCCTCCCCCTTCCGCCGCGTCGCCCTGCGCAGCCCCGCCGTGGGCATGATCGACGTGCTGACCTCCGCGATCCTGGACGAGGAAGCGCAACGCCAGCTGGAGCGGGGCAAGGAGGTGGAGGCCGGCTTCGACCGGAAGATCCGCATCGGCCGCCCCTTCCTGGAGAGCCTGCGGGAGGCGGACATCCGCCGCCGGGACTTTCTGGAGCTGGCGGAGGACCTCTTCATCGTCCACGGCACCAAGGACGAGATCGTCCCCTTCGAGATGGTGCGCAGCTTCGCCGACGAGCAGCTGATCGAGATGCTGCCCGTGGAGGGCGCGGACCATCGCTTCCTGGACCCCCACAGGATGGAGCTCGCGATCAAGGCGGTGCTGGCGTTCTTCTGGCCCTGAGAGGCCCCGCCGCGCCCCCATCCGCCGTCCCGCCCCGGCCCGGCCGGTCCGCCCGACGCGCAGCCGGCCCCGTCTGACCGCCCACGGCGCGGCCGGCTGTCCATCCTGTCCGCCCCTATCGCGAGGCCCCTATCCCATCCGCCCCATCCTATACTGAAAGAGGTGTTGTCATGTACGGCGCGATCGTCGGCGATATCGTCGGCTCCATATTCGAATTCAACAACTGCCGCAGCAAGGATTTCCCCTTCGTCTCCCCCGGCTGCTCCTACACGGACGACTCGATCATGACCGTCGCCGTGGCCCGGGCGCTGCTGGACGTGCTGGCGCACAAAGGCTCGCTCCGGGAGCGCCTGATCTGTCAGATGCAGGCGCTGGGGAAGGCCTATCCCTATCCCCAGGGCGGCTACGGCGGGCGTTTCTTCGGCTGGCTCCGCGACCCGGACCCCCAGCCCTATCACAGCTGCGGCAACGGCTCGGCCATGCGGGCCTCCGCCTGCGGTCTGATCGCCGTGACGCTGGAGGAGGCCCTGGCGCTGGCGGAGGCCAGCGCCGCCGTCACCCACGACCACCCCGAGGGCATCAAGGGCGCCCAGGCCCTGGCCGCGGGCGTCTTCCTGGCCCGGCAGGGCAAGGGCAAGGACGAGATCCGCGCCTGTCTGCAGCGTTTCTATCCCCTGGACCGGACCCTGGACGAGATCCGCCCCGGCTACGGCTTCAGCGAGATCTGCCAGACCACCGTCCCCGAGGCGATCCAGGCTTTCCTGGAGTCGGAGAGCTACGAGGACGCGATCCGCAACGCGATCTCCCTGGGCGGCGACAGCGACACCATCGGCGCGATCACGGGCGGCATCGCCTGGAGCTACTACCGCTGGCCCCGGGGCGAGGACGCCACCGCCGCCCCCGCGGAGCTGCCCGACTGGGCCACAGCTCTGCTGGCCGAGCACGGCATCGACGCCATGCTGCCCCGCGACTTTGTGGAGACCATCCGCCAGCTGGACGAGGCCCGCGCCCAGCGCGCCGCTCTCTACGCCCAGACCGGCAGCTGCCCCCAGATCCTCCCGACGGTGGTCTGAGGCGGCCGGCGAGGGCCTGCGTGGTCTGAGGCGGCCCCGCGCTGCCCGTCCCGCGGCAGTCTGCGGTCCCCGTGAGCTATTGCGATCCCCGGTCCCGCTCCGCGGCGAGGCCGGGGATCGTGTGCTCCCTTTCTCCCCTTGACGTGGCCGCCGCCCTGCGCTATGCTGTCCATGGACGAACAAAGGCGGCCCGAAGGCCGCCGGACAGGAGGAGACCGATGGAACAAGAGATCCAAGTGTTGGAGCGCATCATCCGCGAAAGGCGGAGCGTGCGCACTTTTGACGGCCAGCCGATCGACCGGGCGGACCTGGACTGGCTGCAGTTCATGATCGACGGGATCGAGACGCCCTATCAGATCCCGGTGCGCTTCCGGCTGCTGGACGCCGCGGAGCACGGGCTCTCCAGCCCGGTGATCGTGGGCGAGCGGACCTATGTGGCCGCGGCGGTGCCCAAAGTGCCCCACGGGGAGGAGGCCTTCGGCTTCGCCTTCGAGACCATGGTGCTCGACGCCTGGTCCATGGGCCTGGGGACCACCTGGATCGGCGGGACCATGGACCGGAAGCTCTTCGAGCGGGCCATGGAGCTGCAGCCTGAGGAGCGCATGCCCTGCGTCAGTCCTCTGGGCAGGCCCGCGGCGAAGATGAGCCTGCGGGAGACCGTGATGCGCCGCGGCGCCAAGGCCACCTCCCGGGAGCCCTTCGAGACGCGCTTCTTCGAGGGGAGCTTCGAGACGCCCCTGACCGAGGACCAGGCCGGGAAGCTGCGCCTGCCTCTGGAGCTGGTGCGTCTGGCGCCCTCGGCGGTGAACCTGCAGCCCTGGCGGGCCGTGGTCTGCGGGGATCTGGTGCACTTCTATGTGGCGCACAAACGCGGCCTCATGGGCGAGGCCGTCGGCGATCTGCAGAAGGTGGACCTGGGCATCGCCCTCTGCCACTTCCACAAGGCCGCCGAGGCCCTGGGCATGAAGCCCGCGCTGGAGATCGCCGACCCCGGGATCCCCACGCCGGCGGACACCGAGTACATCGCCAGCTACCGGGTGAAGGGGTAAGGGCTCGACCCGACAAGAGCCACGCAAGGAGAGCTCCTTGCGTGGCTTTTGTCGTCCCCCTTCGGGCCTATCACGCAGAACGCGCTAGCCCGCTGTTTTTCGGGCACTGCAAAGCGGCTCGACAGGCCGCAGACCACGCTTGACGATGTTCCCGCTAACTTCCTTCGGCATTATCCGCAGTAAAAGAAAGGCGCGTTCGATCTCGCGGGACCGGCGAGGCTGTGCGGCATTAGCCGCACGACGGCGCATAAGGATATCGGGCTGTTGGAGGGACGCAAGTCAGGTCGATCATCGCCCTGCGTTATTCTACTAATTTTCTTAGTAGCGGTATCCTTTTTAGGAGAAGGCACAGCAGAAGACAAACACACAGGATCATGAAGGCATACACGATGTTGAACGGGAGGCTGCAGAGGTCAGGAGATCTCATTATCCAGGGCCGAGTGAGCCGAATGATCAGACCGTGCGTAAAATATATCCCTAAAGTGTTCTGCGAGATGAGCCGAATAAAACGCGTATCATGCTGATGATCCAAGCACAACAGATATATGAAGAAAACATTCAAAAACGTAAATACCGTATCATAGCCATACCACACGACATCCCATACTTTTCCGTCCCAACATATAGAGTTGAACATACCGACCAGGAAAAGAAGAAGGCAGGAAATGACCATACCTGTGATGGCTAATATATTTCTTTTTATACTGGGGATAGCTCGTATCTTGCTTTCGTATGTGTAGACCAGACCGCCAAAGCAAAAATAGACGAACGAGTATCCATGTGTTCCGCGGAAGGGATCAAACATCTTCAATATGGGATAATCCAGATCCCCCAGACCGTGATCCACAACAAAACTGATGATAGCGAGCACCTGATCTCCCAAAACAAAGCCAAAAGTCAACACAGCACAGGCTACGGTAAAGAGTATGAATGCCTTTTTATCTGATACGAACAGAAGTCTCAAAGCGGGGAAAAATAAATACATACTCACTAGTGCACCGATAAACCAAAAGAGATTCATTCCCCACTTTTTGTTTAGTCTGAGAATATTCAAAAGGACCGTTTTGAATGACAGCGGCTCTTTTTCTATGATCAAATACAGTGGCATCAAAATGAACGCCCAAACAAAGGTCAAGGAGATCAGTTTGATGATCTTTTTGATATGTCTATCATGATCAAAGTTGCGACCGAACAGCAGATAACCGTTTGCGAAAAAGAACAGCGGGACACAGGTAGACAGGATCGTGCGAGAGAAATATAGAAGGCAATTCTTGACTGACATACTTTGGACGACATCGTAAGTATACAGTGTGCTGTGATACAGGAGCACGAAATAGATAGCGATGCTTTCTAACAGATCTATATTAGTTGATCTTTTATCCTCGTTCATTTTTGTCTCCGTAAAGCGAATGATAACACTTGACAATATAGTTTTTTGACTTGTTCTGATTGTACCATATCTGCAGACATATAACAATCGCTTTTCGTCAGATCATCGGTCGACTGTTCAATGACAAGGTACCTGGAGACACTGTGGAGGTACAGTTTGTAGTTGCGGAGGGTAACAGCACACACGCTTTTGCCGTCTGTGAAGTGGTGTGAAGATCCCGGACCCGATGGATGGTGTTCGCGATATCCCCGTCCACGAAGATCTTTATCCTTGCCACAGATCGGAGCGCATCCCTTCCATCAGATCTTGAGCGATCGGGGATGCGCTCCGTTCCATCACCGCATAGATAAGAAAAAGCCCTGAGATCCGCAGATCTCAGGGCTTTTGGAGCTGCTGGGCAGATCCGGTCCCGGCCTCATCATCGGCCGGCCGAGAGGTCGGCAGTTCGAATACCGACGGTCCCAAACAAGAGAGCCACCCCCGCGATAATAGTTTGGGTGACGGGCTGCGCTTCCGGGCGCGGCTCTCGGACAGCGGGCAGACCGCCCGCGTGGACGCGAACATCCGCCAGTGCCGCGAGCTCCTGGCTCCCCGGCGATGGGGAACGGAGCCTGACAAACGCGGAAAGAGCCCGCCGCGAGAGCCTCCCCCGCGTCAAACGCCCCGGGAGGCCCGAAGCGATCGCTTCGGGCCTCCCGTCTTTCGTTCAAACCGGTCCGGCTGGCGGAGGCAAGGGCCAAGAGAGCGCGCGCCGGACGACATGCTGCTAAAATACAACAAGAGATGCGATCTGTCTCTTGCCTTCTTTTTTGTAGTGCTGTATAATATTTTCGGTAGCCTGACCGGCCGGGCAAAAACGGCCGGTCAGGCAAGACAGCTCATCGCTCACTCTGAAACGCATAGAGAGAGAAAGGAGAGAAATCATGAAAAAACTACTGCCGGTGTTCCTCTTGCTGGTCTTCCTCCTGGCCCTGACAGCCTGCGGATCCGAAGTGGCATCCACACCAGATGACACAGGAGCCAAGGAGGACACACCCGTCGCCGCCGAGGCCACCCCCATCCCGACGATCAAGATCGAGCCCCACGCCGACACAGTCTATGTCGGAGAAGAGCTCGTTCTGGGCACAGACTACGAGGGCGAGGTCATCTGGTCCTCCTCTGACGAGTCCGTTGCCACGGTCGACGGGGCCGGGCGTCTCGCTCCCCTATCGTCCGGCACTGTCACGATCTCAGTCGCGCTGAAGGATCACCCCGATGTGTTCGTGGAGACGACGATCGCCGTCGCCGATCATGTTGAAAAAGTGACGCTGCAGAACGAGGAACTCGTCCTTTTGACCGGCTCGGACAAGGCCGACGCCTCCGTGGGGGCATCCGTTCTGCCTGAGACTGCGCTGGAGACCGGTCTGCGCTATGAGAGCTCAGATATCGCCGTCGTTACGGTGGATGAGAACGGTTCGCTCCACGCCGTCGCGCCCGGAAGCGCTACCATCTACGTCACGTCCCTTGATGAAGCGTGCCAGACGCCCGCGGTCTGTGAGGTAACGGTCAAACAGGGCGTCAGCACCATCACGCTGAATGAGTCAGAAAAGGTCCTTTACATGAACGAGAGACTGGCGCTGACCGCGGTCGTCGAGCCCAGCGACGCCGAGGATGCCAGCTTCACCTGGTCCTCGTCCGACGAAACAGTCGCAACGGTCGACAGCAAAGGCAATGTCCAGCCCGTCAGTGCAGGGACCGCTACGATCCTCTGCACTGCGAACGACGGGAGCGAAGTGGTAGGCAAATGCGAACTGGATGTCGTCATCGGCGTGCAGAAGATCACGCTGGACAGCACGGCGCTCACGCTCTTCTCGGCAGGCCCTGCCGAGCTCGGTCAGGCCAAACTCTCCTACACCCTTGAGCCGGAAGGCAACTCCTTCCCGGATGTCGAGTGGAGCTCCTCGAACGAGGACGTCGTGACCGTCGCCGAAGACGGGTCGCTCACCGCGGTCGCGCCGGGTAGAGCGGTCATAACCGCCACCTCGACAGACCCGAAAACAGCGGGGAAAGTCAAGGCTGTCTGCAATGTCACGGTCGGCAATGCCGTCGAGAGCGTCCGTGTCGATTGGGGCGAAGACACCATAGCCAAGGGCAGTACCAGAAGGCTCGCTGTGACGATCGAGCCAAAAGATGCTCTCAAGCCCGCCTTGCAGTGGACATCTTCCAACGAGAGCGTCATGACGGTCGACGCGAATGGCAACATCCGTGCCGTTGCTGTCGGACGCGCCACCATCACCTTCACGACCACAGACGGAACGGAGATCTCTGAGAAGCATGACTTCCAAGTGATCCAAGCCGTCACTTCCGTGACCGCCAAAGAGAGAGGGACCACGCTCCTTTTTGCTGGCCAGACCGCGACTTTGCATGTGACCGTAGGCCCGGAAGACGCGACGAATAAGAGCGTCACATGGAAGTCGAACGACACGCGCATCGTGACAGTCGACGACAGCGGCAAGATCACGGCCATGAAGGCAGGTGCCACCTCCGTTACAGCTACTGCGAAGGATGGGAGCGGAAGATCCTGCCGTTTTGATATCGTTGTAGAGCCCGCCCTCCCGATCACGATCGACAGCCTCGGTTTTGGCGTATACAATGCCAACCTTTTGGGCATCACGGTCAGGAATCACTGTAGCAGGACAGCCATCAAGAATTTCAACTTCACGATCGCGCTCTACTCCTATGATGGTTCTATGCTAAGTAGCTCCGGTTCCTACAGTCTCGGGAATGATGTATACATTGGAGCAGGTGCTACCAGCACCATAAAGAGGACCCTGAGCGGTGTAGCCTGGGCGCAGAAGATCGTGATCACGATCACCGGGGTCACGCTCGGAGACGGTACCTACTATAGCATCCCGCTGAGCGAGCAGGAGGTCTGTACCTTCACAAGGTAGTTCTCCTTGCTGCGATCCCGTCATCACAGGTCAAAGGTCCTCTCCGCTTCGTGGAGAGGACCCTTCCGTTTGCCAGATCGCCCCTGTTTTCGGGAAGGAAAAAGGTCCCAGCCAGTGTCCGCACTGGTCGTTGCACAGGCCACCGGCCTGTGCGACTACACATTCGGATCTGCCTCACCATCAGCTGGTCGAGAGGACGGCAGTTCGAATACCTGGAAACACGAGAAAAACACCGCAAGCCCAACGGGCCTGCGGTGTTTTTCTGGAGCTGCTGGGCAGATCCGAACTGCCGACCTCATCCTTACCAATTATATTATGTCTCAAAATAGCTTGTTATAGCTTGGCAAGGAATTATATAAAAAATCCTGTGTTATCAGCGGTTTGCTTGTTTTCTGTTTCTTTGCTTGCTATAGCTTTCGATGTGCCGATGTCGATCCTTTTAGCCTTCCCCTCGATCCTTTTTCAATCCTTTTTACGGCCTCCGGAATATTGGGACAACAAAAGGAGGGACGGAATCGTCCGTCCCCCCTTGACCACTTTTCATATTCAGTTTTTTGTGTGGCATTTTCGGCTTTTTCCCGCTCGTGATCCACCAGCACATCGAGAATTACTGTCTGCGAAGAGCGAGAGGGTCTCCCCTGCAGCGCCAGGCGCTCCTCCAGTTTGGAGAGCCGCTTCAGCGCCGTGGTCATGCGCCCCTCCGCCGCCGTCACCTTCTCCCGCTGTGCTTTGACGGCCTCGGGGTCGCCGCCTTCCCGCACCAGCCGGTCCAGCTCCTGCAGCCCGTCGTAGACCTCCTTCTCCTTGGCCCGGTAGTCTTCGGCCTGTCTCTGGTAGGTCCCCAGGTCCGCCTCGGCCTGCTTGCCGTACTGGTCGATCACCCACTGCTTGTCCCGCAGCATCTTGATGTATGCGCGCTTCAGCAGATCCACGTCTCTAGCGGCAGAGTCCCGCATAGAAAGTTGCGCAGGGGTATTGCTTTTTCCGGGTTCATCTGATATATTAGGTCCAGTAGGATTCCCATGAATGGCGTCAGGCGCTTCTTGCGTAGTAACGTTGGTTGGGGATCCTACATTTTTTATTGTAAATGTTGTTGGCACAATATCATCTACGTCATAAAAAACTCTTTCCCCTTGTGCCGTCACGCCGCAAACCGCTGTCCCCTCATACTGGTTTTCTCCTGCTTGGAAAAGAACAGCTGCCTTTTCAAAGTCCACAAAACTGTCGCTTCTCTGATGCCACAAGCCGCCATCAAGAACCCATGTGTCAGCAACTGTAATAATATCGCCAATAACACTTGCAGCACGCAACTTGTCAGCGAAAACATCTTTATTGCGGTTATAATACTTCTCTGTATTATTGCCTCTCGTATAATAATCGCGGGAAGTTTTGTTTACTTTTCGAGTGACGCCGTTTTTTGTAACGCCAGAAATAAACGCTTTCATGGCATTAGCGGCAGCTTTTTTGGCTATTTCTTTTTTGTTTTTATCCCAAGCGGACGTGTCGATCCCAGCGAGAATGTCATCATCGACAACAGCGACTTTCCTCCCATCAGTTGTTTCTCTGACAGAGAACTGCACCACGCCGCCCGCCGGGGCGGCTTTTTTCGTGACCACGATGCTGGTGTTGTTGTTGAACTTGCCGCCGTTCTTGGCACTGGACAGCTCCACGGTGAACCCGGGGCCGAGCGCGTCCTCCAGGTAGGCCTTCAGCTCGCTCTGCGTGAAGCTCTTCTGGTAGCTGCCCTTGACGGTCTCGATCCACTCCATCTCGCCCAGGTGGATGTTCTTCCCGGTCTTGGCGAGGCTCTCCACGTCGGACCCGCGGGTGGTGATATACATCTTCCCGCCCGGTCTCAGCAGTTCGCCCATCTTGACCACCAGCGCGTCCCGCTGGTCCTGGGGGAGCACGTTCAGCACGGCGCTGCTGATGATCGCGTCGTACTGTTTGTGCAGCTTCGAGTAGTCCGTGTACATGGGCTTGTAACCGTCGCCGGGGTAGGGCTCGATGTCTTCCACGTCGAAGCCGAATTCCTCCCGCCCGACTTTGGTGCCCAGGCCCAGTCCGCTGCTGGCGTCCAGGATCGTTCCGGTAAAGCCCTGGTTCTTCAGGATCGTGTAGATCTTCCGGTAGGTGCCCTGCGTGGACGCGATCTGCGTTGGGTTCCTCTTTTCGCTCTCTTCGGCGGCCACGTTCCACAGGTTCGGGTACGCCTGCGGGGCTAAAATCAGATATAGGCTTTTTTCTACCGTACGATTGTTTTTCACAAGTTGATATGTTATAGTGCCATTATGTATCAGAAATCTTACACTCAACAGAGAGGTGAATGAAATGGTTATAGGCGTAATAGTCGTTCTTGCTCTGATAGTTTTGTTTTTTAGGAAACAAAGTCCGCGAGTATTCTCTGTATGAAGAACAAAGGGATTTTGTGTTGTACTGTACTTCAAGCGAAGAGTTAGCCTCCAATTATGATTTGCTTATTAGTATCAACAACAATAATCCTCTGCCTATTACAGACGAAGAGAAAAACTCCTTTTTTACAATTCTTAGAGCCTACCAGTTTTATATTTTCCGGCTTTTCACGAAAAAACACTTAACTAAGGACAAAAAAAGCTGTCATTGCCAAGAGAGGAATTCTTTGTCTCGACTTTTAAATCCTTTCTTGATGAGCGCAGCTCAGATTCAACCTTTTGTGGGGAGAAACTGATGAGCTATCAGAACAGAATTGACGATAGCACTTCTGAGTACCGGCTTACCGATTTTGGGTATGTGTTCTATAAAACATTATATGCGACATATGCCTATGAAGAGAGAAAAGGAGTAATTCCAAAGGGTAGTTCTGATCATATAAAAGAAGCACTCTCCTCAAAGACCGTACAAATAATGAGATATCGTCCATAGAATAACACCCTGATAGTTTTAGGAAAGCCAGACTTGCGTTTTTCAGCAGGTGTTGATATAATTACGCATAGAAACGGTGGGTACCCCCAAGGACGCTTTTCTAATGGAAAAGCTGGGGGGTGACGCCGTTTCTGTTTGTGTCCTGTGGAAAGGAGGAAGGAGAGACGCCTATTGTCTCTCCTTCACATTCATTTATGCTCCATAGATGTTTAAAGATGTTCCCGAGACATTCAAAGATGTTCGCGGACATATAAAGATGTTCCAAGATGTTCCTAATTGTTCTTAATCGTCTCCCGCGGCTTCTGGATCTGTGCCAAAGGGCTGACCCTGTCATAATTCTTCGCAATGTCCGCATCATAAATCGAGCAATAGTGCTTCGTCATTTTCAGGGTGCTGTGTCCCATAAGCCGCTGTAAGGTAAAGGCGTCCCCGCCGCAATCGACCAGATATTTACGGGCGAAGGTATGGCGGAACATATGAATGGAGGTTTTCGCAACGCCCCGCCGGTGGTTATATCGTGTGATGGATTGACGCAGCGCCGTTTCTGACAGCATCCCGCCAAATTGGTCGCAGAACAGGTAAGCATCGGGCTTGCCCTTGCGGATAGCCATATAATCCCGCAGAATGAGCACCATATAACTACACAGGGGAATGACCTGAACCTTTTTGCTTTTGGTATGGCGGAACACCACTTGCCTTGCCTCCAGATCAATGTCTCTGTTTTGGATGTTGCGCACGGTAGCCGCTCTACACCCGCTATTCAGCAGGAAATTGACGATAACCCAACTGCGATACTCACAGAAATCACTGTGCTTTTTCGGCTTCTTCAACAGCGCCTCCAATTCTGCGTCGCTGTATGTCTCTTTTACTGTGTCCCGCTCGCGGATGTTTGCCATTGAGAGGGAACAGCAGCCCTCCTGATTACACCAATTCAAAAAGGCCCGTATACGGCGGACATAGGTGGCGACGGTGTTGTTCGCCAAACCGTTCTCCCGCATTCCCACGACCATCAATTCCAAATCGCTCTTCGTCAAATCGTCAATCGACCGTTCGATATCGAGGTATTTGGAAATGCTGTGGAGGTGCTGTTTGTAGTTGCGGAGGGTAATATCACACACGCCTTTTGCCGCCTGCGAGGTGGTGTATAAATCCCATACCTGATGGATGGTGTTCGCGATATCCCCATCCACGAAAAGTTTCTTTTTTGCCATAAGATCAGAGCGCATCCCTTCCTCAAATTTGAGCGTTTAGGGATGCGCTCTGCTTCATCACCGCACATAAAGCAAAAAGCCTTGAGATCCGCAGATTTCAAGGCTTTGGAGCTGCTGGGCAGATCCGGTCCCTGCCTCACCATTACCTGGTCGAGAGGTCGGCAGTTCGAATACCTGGAAACACGAGAAAAACACCGCAAGCCCGTTGGGCCTGCGGTGTTTTTCTGGAGCTGCTGGGCAGATTCGAACTGCCGACCTCATCCTTACCAAGGATGCGCTCTACCTACTGAGCTACAGCAGCAAAGTTCATGCCCCCCGAAGGGGGCATGTTGGCGACCGAGAAGGGACTTGAACCCTCGACCTCCGGCGTGACAGGCCGGCGTTCTAACCGACTGAACCACTCGGCCACGGCTCAGTTAGTGTATCAAATGAATTTGGTTTTGTCAACAACTTTTTTTCAAAAGCTGGAGTTTTTCTGCGAGTTTTTTATGCGGCCGCCGTCTCGTCGGGCGCCGGGGCGTCGTTTTTGGCCCGGAGCAGCACGAAGAGCCCCAGGAGCAGCAGCGGGATCCCCGCCACGAGACCGATCATGCCCGGCCCCAGGATCATCTGGTCGGCATAGGCCGGGTCCAGGAACAGCAGCGGGACGCCCCCCGCAGCGTTGACGGCGCCGTGGCCCAGGGAGGGGACCCAGATGCAGCGGGTCTTCTCATAGCAGAGATCCAGCAGCAGGCCGACGGCCGTGGTGAAAAGGCAGAAGGCCGCCATCCCCAGCGCCGGCGCGCCCCAGTAGACAAGGCCGTACTCGTAGCCCGCCAGGATCATCACCGGCCAGTGCCAGGCGCCCCAGATCAGGCCGCCCAGGAGCCAGCCGCCCCGACGGCCGAAGCGGGCTTTCAGCCGGGGCAGCATGGCGCCGCGCCAGCCTACCTCTTCCCCCAGAGAGAAGAAGGTGTTGATCAGCGGCGCGTAGGTGACGGCCTGGACGATGGAGATCAGGCTCAGCATCTGCAGGCTGACGCCCTTGGCCTCCAGCTCGGCTATGGCCTGGGCCGCGCCTTCCTCGCCCACGGTGGCGACCAGCTGGGCCTTGTAGAGCTCGCCGTTGAAGTCCGCCCGTCCGGGGAAAAGCAGGAAATAGAGCAGCGCGCCCAGGACGGACAGGCCGATCGGCACCAGCCAGGCGGCCAGGACCCAGCCCCACTTGCCCTTCAGATCCAGGCCCCAGCCCATGCCCTTGAGGCCGATCCCGGACAGCAGCACCGCCAGCATCGGCGCGAACATGCAGCCCGCCATGATGATCTGGAAGAGCTGCTGCTTCCCCTGCAGCGCGTACCAGGAGGCCAGGCCCTGGATGGGCCAGGCGATGACGAAGGCCCAGAGCAGATATCTGCGGAGTTTGACGTCTTTCATTTCCTTACCATCCTTTCTTGCCGGACGCTCCCCGCAGGGACTGCACCAGCGCATAGAGCAGCGGGAGGGCCAGGGCCGCCGCCAGGACCGGCAGGCACCAGGCGCCCAGGCCCCGTCCCAGGACGGTGCAGACCGCGACCCAGGAGAAGTACAGCGCCAGCACCAGGCCCAGCACCGGGTGGATATCGCCGAAGGCCTGCATGGCCCGGGGCGTCCGCCGGGGGACCTTCCACAGTTTCGGCCTAAAGCCCAGGACGGTGACCAGGCCGAAGATCAGCCAGCCCAGGCCCAGGGGGACGAAGACCTTTTCCTTGGGCCCGAAGGCCTCGGGCAGTCCGTTGGGCGCGAAGTCGGTGGGGACCCAGTCGACGGTCTTGCCGTAGCGGACCAGCACGAAGGCCGTGGCCGCCAGCAGGACCAGCCCGCCCAAAACGCGCAGGCAGTTGCGGAAAAGCTCTCTGGTCACGTTCCGCCCCTCCTTCAACGCGCCCGGGGGAGCCGGACGAAGTAGCGGACCAGAGGCAGCAGGACCAGCACGGTCAGGACGCCGCCGATCCAGCCGCTGAAATGCTCCGGCAGGGTGGCCAGGTAGATCCCGAAGCCGGCGAAGAGCAGCGCCATCGTGATCCGCAGGTCCGCCATCAGGTCCCGCACCAGGCGGTAGACCCGGGCCCTGTTGAGCGCCGTGACGCGCACGCCGGTGTTCCAGCTCTTGGGGAAGCGGCCCACCAGCGCGACGACCAGATCCGTCACCAGACCGATGACGGGCATGATCAGCAGGGTGCCCCGGCCGCCGTAGCCGTCGATCTGACCGGCGGCGTTGTAGTGGGTGGGGATCTGCTCGGGCAGCTGACGCCAGATGAGCAGGATGTACGCGATGGACCCCAGCAGGATCAGTGGGGATACGATCCCCGCGATCCGCTGGTACAGGGTGGTGGGGCTGCCGCAGGCGGCGTCCACCTGGGCGCGTGTCGGGATGCCCATGTCCGCCGTCCTCCTTTACTGGATGTCCAGCTCGATGGGCGCGTCGATCTCCTCGCCCACATATTTCCCGTTCTTTTTCCGCTGCTTGACGCACTCGGTGAGCAGATACTCGATCTGCCCGTTCAGCGAGCGGAAGTCGTCCTCCGCCCAGCGTGCCAGGGCGTCATAGAGCTTGGGGGACAGGCGCAGCGGCACCTGTTTCTTCGCGTTCTCGGCCATGGCTGCTCCTTCGTCCGATCAATACAGGCTGCCGGAGTTCACCACAGGCGTGGCGTCCCGGTTGCCGCAGAGCACCACCAAGAGATTGGAGACCATGGCGGCCTTGCGCTCCTCGTCCAGCTCCACGGTGTGCTTCTCGCTGAGCCGCTCCAGGGCCATCTCCACCATGCCCACGGCGCCGTCCACGATCATCTTCCGCGCGTCGATGATGGCGCTGGCCTGCTGACGCTGCAGCATGACCGCGGCGATCTCCGGCGCGTAGGCCAGATAGGTGATGCGGGCCTCCAGGATCTCGATGCCGGCCTCCGCCACCTTCGACTGGATCTCGTCCCGGATGCGCTGGGCCACCAGCTCGCTGGAGCCGCGCAGGCTCCCCTCGTCGGCCACGCCGTCGCCGGTGGTGTCCACGCCGGGGGCCACGTCGTAGGGATAGATCCGCACGATGTTGCGCACGGCGCTGTCGCACTGCAGGGACAGGTATTCCTTGTAGTTGTCCACGTTGAAGACCGCGGCGGCGGTGTCCACCACCCGCCAGATCACGGCGATGCCGATCTCCACGGGGTTGCCCAGACAGTCGTTGATCTTCTGCCGGGAGTTGGAGAGGGTCATGGCCTTCAGGGAGATCTTCTTGCTGGGGATCTCCATGCTCTGGGCCTGGCCGGTGAGCAGCGCGCCCAGGGCCGCGCCGCCCGCGGCGCCGCCGTCCACGTCGCCGGACTGGTTGAGCTTGGTCTTCGCGGCCGGGTCCACCGCCACGCAGAAGGGATTTACAAAGAAGAAGCCCTCCTCCCGCAGGGTGCCGATGTACTTGCCGAAGAGGGTCAGCACCAGGGCCTCCTGGGGCTTCAGGACTTTCAGGCCCAGGAAGGGGATCCAGCCCAGGACGATCCACAGCACAGCCGGGATCAGCAGCGCGAGGAAGCCCAGTTTCCCGTCGTCCAGCTGGATGCCGGCCACGACCGCCAGGGCGAAAGCGCCCAGATACAGCAGCGCGAAGAGCAGCAGCATCGCGATGCCGTTGTTCTTTTTCTTCAATACGATCTCTTTCATGAGGGTCGCCTCCTTTGATCTGATATCAAAATGATATCACTAAGATATGAGCTTGTCAAGAGGTCATCACAATCATAACCACCAGTGAACTGGTGGTTTGCTCAGACCCTATAAGGGTCAGTACTTGCTGACCCTTAAAAGGGTACTGAAGGTTTACCATCGCATCGATATTACAGGCAGCCGCTATAAGCGGCTGTCTCTTTTTGCCTT
>JAFZOC010000088.1 GCA_017550765.1 Oscillospiraceae bacterium | reverse complement strand
GCCGCCGGACTGGTGTCCGGCGGCCTTGGTCTTATTCTTTTGAAAAACGGGCTCGCGTGGTACGGGCTCGTGCCGATCTGCGATATCCTGTGCCCATGAGCAAGGGACAAACAAGACCGACAGAAAACGTCGACTATCCCAAAAACGGATGGATGCGCTCGAACGGAGCTCTCTGTGCGACGATTTGCCGATCATCTGCCGGCGAAACACCGCGCAGCTTTGCCGCTCACTGCAGCACCACGTTCTCGCCCGCCAGGTACTTCCGCAGACGGACCAGGTCCTTGCCGTTCACGACCCCGTCGCCCGTCACGTCCGCGCTGGCCAGATCGATATCGACCTGCGCGCCCGCCAGGTACTTCCGCAGCCGGATCAGATCCTTGCCGTTCACGGCTCCGTCTCCGTTGGTGTCCCCCGGCAGTCGACGGATGATGGCGAGCGTACACGCCTGTGTGTCAAAATACAGCCTGCCGAGCTCATCTCCGGCCTCAAGCCCTTCCACGCTCAACTCCACACTGCACGCCGGAGCGTCCTCCGGGATCCAAAAGCGCAGTTTCAGGATGGTACCAACAGCGTCGCTCGCAGTTTCGCTCTCCCAGGTGAACCGCGCAGTCTCTGCGTCGAAGACCCAGCCTTTCAGTTCGGCGTCTTCGCCGCCGAGCAGCTGCAGCTTCTCGGCGTCATAGTCCACGACGAAACTCAGCCGATCGATGCCGGGATCCCGGTCCAACTGTACGCCGATCAAAACTTCATGTCCCGCGATGCCCCGCCCTTCTTCAAGGCTCAGGCAGCCGGAGCTCGTCCTCTCTCTCCATAAGGCATAAAGCACGATGCTGTCCTCCGGGACATAAGCGCCCGTAAAGCCTTTTCGCTCGGAACTGCTCTCAGCCCAACCGAGAAAATCGTAGCCTTCTCTCTCGGGCTCCGGCAAGCTGACAGTGCCCGTGTGGACAGAAGTCTCCCACTGGGCGTAGAGCGTAACGCTCTCATTTGCCGCATACTCCGCGCCGGGAGCATAGCTCTCGCCGCTGCCGTCGGGAGCCGTATCCCAGCACAGGAAGCGGTAACTCTCCGTTCGGGCGGCATAGAGCGTTCCCGGCTCCACATCGCCGCCCATCGGCTCCAGAGAGACGGTGAACGGCTCTAGCTCCTGTTCGTTGCGCTCGGGCTCAGTTTCCGTCAATGTGAGCGGGATACCGTGGATCTTGCTTTGCGCTTCCGGCGCCGTTTCGCCGCCGTTGGCGTCATAGACCACCGGGTACTCGTTCGCTTTCCAAAGCGCATACAAAGTCAGATCTCCGTCCGGCGTCAGCGTATCGTTTTCCTGATAGCGGGCCTCTGCAGCGTTCGGCTCTGTAGCCCAGCCCAGGAAGCGATATCCCTCCCGGGTCGGCGCGGGGAGCGTGATCGTATCTACCGCGGTCTCCGTCTCCCATTGGGCGAACAGCGTCAGATCCAGGTCCTGTGCATATCCGGCGCCCGGCGAATAGCTCTCTCCGCTGCCGTCAGCGGCTGTGTTCCAGGCGAGGAAGCTGTAGCTCTCCTTCCGATCTGCGGTCAGTTCGTCGGTCTCCTGGCTCCCGCCGCAGGCATCCAGGGTGATCGTGAAACTTTCCGTTATCCTGCTGTCCCGGACAGGCAGCTCCTCGGTCAGCCGGATGCTGCGCCCCGTCTGCTTTGCCTGGGCCTTCGGCGCTGTCCCCTCTCCGTTGACAAGATAGGTGATCAGATTGCCGTCGCCTCGGATCCATGTGATCGAGCCGCCATAGTCCTGGAGCTTGTCGCTCGTCCAGCTGGAGTCATACTTGTAAAAGGCTGTGGCTGTGACCGACTTGAACGCGTCGCTGGCGATGTAGGGCGCTTTCCCCTGGAATCGGATCAGCGCAAGCGCCGTGCATCCGCTAAAGGCGGTCCAGATCGCAGTAACACTGGCCGGAATGGTCACGCTGGTCAAACCTTTGCAGTTTTCGAAAGCGTCCTCTATCCTCGTGATCCCATCAGGGACCGTATACGCCCCGGTCCGACCCGCCGGGTAGTACTTTAGCGCCTTTGTTTGATACTCCTCGAGCGAGTAGCAGAGCACGCCGTCTTCATCGTAATATGTGCTATTCCCTTCTGACACATAGATGTTTTGCAGGGAAGGGCAAGAGGCGAAATTCGCGCTGTTGATCGTCGATGTCGTGGAAGGGATCCATATCGTTTCCAGCGCAGAGCAATTCGCGATCGAATATTTCAGCTCAGATATCCCCTCCGGGATCCGGATCTCCTTTAGATCGTTGCAGTAGAAGAAAGCCCATTTTCCTATACTTTTTAAGCCGTACGGGAGATAGATCCGTTCCATATCACATGCTGCGAACGCACTTTCCCCGATCGTATTCACCGTGTAAGGGAGCGAGATATCCTCAGCATGTGTGTGATCAAACGCATATGCACCAATGGAGCTCGCACCATTTTCCACTATGATCTTCTTTATTGTGAGCCACCGCCACGGGCTATTGCTGGAAGTCCCATAGTCGTACATATCGCCCGATCCGTAGATCACCAGCAGGCCGCTGTTCTGGTAGCACCAGTAGAGCTTTTTCCCGCATTGGCCGGTGCGGTCGGCGTCGACTTCCCACAGGGCGTAGAGCGACAGATCTGCGTTCCTGGAATAGATATCTCCCGGCTGGTAGCTCACAGTCGAAGAATAACTGCTTGTCGACCAGCCCCGGAAGCGGAAGCCCGGCCGCACCGGGATCTTTTCGGTCAGCTTCAGGTCGATCCCGTAGACCTTGGTCTGATTGGCAGGTGCCGAGCTGCCCCCGTTGGCATAATAGCGGACAGTATAGGTCGAGATGTTCCATATCGCGTATAGCACGGTATCCTCGGTGGGGCAATAGTACCCTTTTACGCCGGTCGTGGCGTCCGGGCTCTCCGCCCAGCCGCAGAAAGTGCATCCCTCCCGGACAGGGGTAGGCAGATACAGGCTGGCTGCTGTCTCCGTCGGCTGCCACTGCGCATAGAGCCGCAGGTCCTTGTTCTCGGAATATGCCTCGCCCGAGCCATAGCGCTTGCCGCTTCCGTCCGGGGCGGTGTTCCAGGTGGTAAAGGCGTAGGCACGGGTGGTCTTCGCGCTCATCTCCTCTACGGAAAGCGTTCCCCCGTTGGGGTCCAGCCGGACAGTATACTCGGCCAGCGTCTCGGTCTGGCGCGTGGGCACCACCGTGGAGATCGTCACGGTCTCGTTCTGCAGTTTGCCCTGGGTCTTCGGGGCGCCCTCACCGCCATTGGGATCGTAGAAGATGCAGTTGCAGTTCTCCAGCGGGATCCAGGTCACCTCCCCGCCATAGTCCTGCCGCACCTCCTCTGTCCACTCCGGATCCCCGGCAGGATAGTAGGCGCGCACCGTTGCGCCTTTGAAGGTGTTGTATCCGAAGGTCGGCACGCCGCCCAGGAATTTGACCTCGATCGCTGCGGAACTGGGGAACACGGAGTATCCCAGCGAAGGCGCGCCGAGGAAAACGTAGCTCGGCGTGCCTTCCACAGTAGAGCAGGAAAAGGCTCTGTCCTCTATGGTCGTCACGCTGGCCGGGACGGTCAGCGATCCAATGGGGCAGTCGCGGAAGGCGTCCGCGCCGATCCGCTGAACGTTATCTCCCAGCGTGACCGCGGTCAAGGCCGTGCATCCGCGAAAGGCGTCATAGTCGACCGTGACGGCACCGGGCAGCGCCACGCTCGTCAACGAGGTGCAGTTGCAAAAAGAACCGGTACCGATGCTCGTAACGCTGGCCGGGATCGAAAGCGTTTTCAGATCGGCACAATCCATGAAGGCGTTGCCGCCGATCGTTTTGACGCCGTCCGGTATCGTGACTTTCGTCAGACATGACTTTACAAAGGCCTGATAGGGGATCTCATCCTTCCACTGTACGACGATATCGTACGCGTAGCCAGGTCCCATAGACTTCAGTTTTGTGCAGCCGGCAAAAGCGAGGTTCCCGATCCTCGTCACATTCGGTCCTATTTCGATGCGGCTGGCGGTGGAGCCGTAAAAAGCGCCGTCTCCGATCGACACCAATGAATCCGGCAGGCTGACGGTGGACAGTTTGGTCGACCCCAGGAACGCGCCGTTCCCTATCGAGGTGGCTCCCTCACCAACCGTCACATAGAGTACTTTCAAGTTTGCCCAAGGCGGTCTTCCGGAAGAAGAAGTCCCTGTCGTATAGTTGTACATATCGCCGGTACCTTCGATCACCAGGTCGCCTGAACGGTACCCCCCCGACACATATTCGTCAGGATCCCACCAAGCCCAGGTCAGATCGTCCCCGCAGACGCCTTCGGCCTCAGGGGTGAGCAGGGAACCGTTCATCTCCGCCGGCGGTCCATCCGGGTCCGCTTCCGGCTCGGCAAGGTCCGTCTCTCCTTCTGGTCCCTCCGGGTCTTCAGCGATGGGCGCAGCGCTCCCCTCGTCATCGCCGCTGCCCGGTCCTTCCGGCACAGGCTCGCCCGGGTCGTCCGCCGGGGCGATGGTCCCCTCGCCCTCGGCGTAGGCCGCCGCGGGGAACAGGCCCGCCAGCAGCACCAGGCACATCAGCAGCGCCAGCAGTCTCTTCATCTTCTTCATCGTCGATCCCTCCTGCATCTTCATTCGTCGTTCGGTCTGTTATCGCTCGTTCGCTCCGCAGCCCGGGAGAGGTCCCCGCCCCCGGGCCCGTTCCCGTTCCTGTCGGTGGGCGCCCGGCAAACGCTCAGGGGCTCCGCCCCGGCGCGCTCACTGCAGCACCACGTTCTCGCCGGCCAGGTACTTCCGCAGACGGACCAGGTCCTTGCCGTTCACGACCCCGTCGCCCGTCACGTCCGCGCTGGCCTCGTCGATGACGACCGCAGCCCCCGCCAGATACTTCCGCAGACGGATCAGATCCTGGCCCGTCACCTTCCCGTCGCCGTTCACGTCCCCCGGCAGCCGCGCCCCGATCGTCACTGTGCTCGGCTCCAGCTCCATCAGCAGGGCCTGCTCCTCGTAGTTCCACACTTCCAGCTCCCCGATCGAGATCGTCGTATCCTGCGGCGCCGCGCCGTCCCTTACCCGGAAACGCAGCCGCGCCAGGCAGCCCGTCTCCGTGTAGTCGTTACTGCCGTCCCAGGTCGCCTTGTCCCTGCTCGCCACGAAGTTCCAGCCCGTCAGCGCGCCGTCCTCGCCCCCCAGGTACTCCAGTACCGTCTTGTCGTAATCCAGCGTCAGCCCGATCATCATCACGCCCGGGCACTCGTCCAGGCTCAGCTCGATCGTGAAGGTCCGGCCGGCGTAGCTGATCGCATCGCTCAGCTCCAGCGTCGCCCCGGTCTCCACCACCGGCACCTCCTCCGCCCACACCGCGTACAGCGTCAGATCCTCGTCCAGGCGCAGCGTGCCTCCGGCCAGATAGTCCGGCTCCGTCGCCGCCGGGTCCAACGACCAGCCTGCGAAGCGGTAGTAGGCCTTGAAGATATGTACCGGCACAGCGGTGGGCAGCGTCAGATCCTCTTCCAGACGCTTGATCTGGTCGGCAGGGGCGTTCTTGCCGCCGTTGGCGTCATAATGCACCGTATAGGTATAGGATCGCCACTGCGCGTAGAGCGTATGGTCCTCCGTGGTCAGCACCACCGTCTCCGCCGTCACGCGCTCGCCGCCCGCCGCCGCGGTGTACCAGCCCTCGAAGCGGTAGCCGTCCCGCTCCGCCGTGGGCAGATAGCCATAGGAAAAGCCGTAGGACATCTCATAGTACACGGTCATAGTCTCGGGGGACACGCTGCCCCCGTTGGCGTCGAAGGTCACCGTGTAGCTCTCCGCCGTCCAGTGGGCGTAGAGCGTATGGTCCCCCGCGGTCTGCACGGCGGTGTCGGACGCGATCTCGCTGCCGCCGCTGGACTTCGTATACCAGCCGACGAAGCGATAGTGCGCCCGCTCCGGCGTGGGCAGCTCCCCATAGGGCGCGTCGTAGGTCACGGTCTTGCTCGCCGTGCCCACGCTGCCCCCGTTGGCGTCGAAGGTCACCGTGTAGCTGTTCGCCGTCCAATGGGCGTAGAGCGTATGGCTGCTCGCCGTCTGCACGATCGTCTCGGCGGTCACTTCCTCGCCGCCCTCGCTCTGGGTATACCAGCCGGCGAAGCTGTAGCCCGTGCGGCTGGGCGTGGGCAGGCTGCCGTAGGGCGCGTCATAGGTCACGCTCCTGCTGGAGGGGGACACGCTGCCCCCGTTGGCGTTATAATAGACGGTGTAGCTGTTTACCGACCAGCGGGCGTAGAGCGTGTGATCCTCCGCGGTCTGCATGGTGGTCCCGGAGGAGATCTTGCTGCCGCCCTCCGCCGCCGTGTACCAGCCCTGGAAGCTGTAGCCCGTGCGGCTGGGCGTGGGCAGCTCGCCATAGGTGGCGGCATAGGTCACGGTCTTGCTCGCGGGATCCACGCTGCCCCCGTTGGCGTCGAAGGTCACCGTGTAGCTCTCCGCCGTCCAGTGGGCGTAGAGCGTATGGTCCCCCGCCGTCTGCACGATCGTGTCCGCGGTCACCTGTGTTCCACCGGAGGAGGACGTATACCAGCCGGCGAAGCTGTAGCCCGTGCGCTCCGGCGTGGGCAGCTCGCCATAGGGCGCGTCGAAGGCCACGGCCTTGCTCGCCGTGTCCACGCTGCCGCCGTTGGCGTTGAAGGAGACAGTATAGCTGTTCACCGTCCAGTGGGCGTAGATCGTGCGGCTCTCCGCCGTGTCGAGAACGGTCTTCGCCGTGATCGGCTCCCCGCCCTCGGGCTCCGTGTACCAGCCGGCGAAGCTGTAGCCCGTCCGCGCAGGCGTCGGCAGCTCGCCATAGGCTTTCCGATACTGCACGGTCTTGTTCGCGGTGGAGACACTGCCGCCGTTGGGATCAAAATACAGGATATAGCAGGCGATCCAGGTGATCGTCCCGCCGTAGTCCTGGAGATCCTCGCTCGTCCAGTTCCTGTCTCCCCGATAATAAGCCGTCGCCGTAACGCCGGTGAAACACTCCGGGTCGATCGACGGCGCAGATCCCATGAACACGACTGTTTTCAGGCCGCTGCCGCCGGACCAATAGTCAAAGACCCCTCTGCCGATGCTGGCAAGGCTTTCCGGGAGCACGATAGACGTCATTTTTGTGCATCCGTAAAATGCGCTGTCGCCGATGCTGATGAGCCCCTCCGGAAGCTTGATCGAACTCAGCCAATAGCAGAAGAAAAAGGCGGAGTCTTCGATCTCAACGAGAGTTGAAGGGAAGTTGATGGTATTTAGGTAATTGCAGTGGTGGAAAGTAGATCTCTCGATCCGGAGGAGCCCTTCCGGCAGCGATACTTTTTGCAATTTTTCGCATGAGTAAAAGGCATTGTTCCCCAAGCTGGTCACACTCGATGGGATCGTCACGCTCGTCAGTGCGTCACAATTGGCAAACGCATAGCTTCCTATACTGGTCACGCTCGATGGGATCCGCACGCTCGCCAGGCTGCTGCAGCTGTAGAAGGCGCTGCTCCCGATCTCGGTCACGCTGGTCGGGATCGACACCTGTGTTATATTGCTGCAACAATCGAACGCATTATTCCCGATCCTGGTCACGCCTGAATAGATATATACTTTTTTGATAGAAGTAGAATAATTGCCCCAAGGACGGCCGTCGGCCATCGCCCCGGTGCCGGAAATATATAGAGAGCCATCGTCCCACAGATACCAAGTCAGGTTGTCTCCGCAGCTGCCGGACGCGGTCACGCCCTGGATCTCGTCCGAAGCCGGGCTCTCCGGCAGGGCGTCGGGGCCATCCCCCGCAGGCGTGGGCGCGTCTGCGTCGGGATCGGCGGGGGCGTCTGCATCCGGGTCTACCGGCGTGGGCTCGGTGTAGTCGTCGCCCGCATCGTCCCCCCCGCCGCTGCCCGGTCCTTCCGGCGCGGGCTCGCCCGGCTCGTCCGCCGGGGCGATGGTCCCCTCGCCCTCGGCGAAGGCCGCCGCGGGGAACAGGCTCGCCAGCAGCACCAGGCACATCAGCAGCGCCAGCAGTCTCTTCGTCTTCTTCATCGTCGATCCCTCCTGCATCTTCATTCGTTGTTCGATCCGGTATCGCTGTCGTCGTTCGTTCGCTGCGGCCGCCGCTCGCTCGGTCGTTTCGGCAGCGCTCGCCCGTTCATGTCATCTTGAGCGGAGTCGAAAGGTCTGTATCCCCGTGCCTCCAAGGTCTTGGATCCCTCGGCTGCGCTCGGGATGACAAGGATCTTTCGTTTTTGGTCTCTGTCCTCATTTGCCGCCCGGGGGAGGTGCCCCTCCCCCGGGCTCGTTCTCATTCCTGTCGGTGGGCGCACGGCAAACGCTCAGGGGCTCCGCCCCGGCGCGCTCACTGCAGCACCACGTTCTCGCCCGCCAGGTACTTCCGCAGCCGGACCAGGTCCTTACCGTTCACGACCCCGTCGCCGGTCACATCGGCGTTGGCCTCTACGATCTCGACCGTCGCGCCGGCCAGGTGCTTCCGCAGCCGGATCAGATCCTTGCCGTTCACGATGCCGTCGCCCGTCACGTCGCCGGGGATCCGGTCCGTTCCGGAGCCGTCGTCCAGGAGTTCGAAATCTGTCACAACGCCTGCCTCCAGGCCGACCAGCCTGGCAAAAGCCAGGTACTTGCCCGGCTCGATCCTCCCGTCCGCCTTCGCAAAGGCATAGCTGAGCACGGCTTCTCCTTTCAGATCGGTCAAGGTCCGGATCAGATCGTAGCCATTCAGCGGACGGGTCTCCACAAGGGCTCCCTCGGTGGTCATGATCGCGAATTCGACTTTCACGTCGACCACCGGGGCGCCGTTCACGTCGGTCACCGTGGCGCAGAGCGTAAAGGGCTGATCGTACTCCAGGACCTGCGGATCCATACGCAGCGAGATGCTGCAGCTCTCCAGGTCCGGTCCTTCCTCCTCGCTCGGCCAACGCGTCATCATATAGTCTGCCTGTTCCACCTCGTCGCGCGTCATGGTCCTGCCCCAATGGATGCTGGCATTATAGTTCCCTTCGGCGATGACTACATGGTCCGGATGGACTTCCAGCACGATCACGCTGTGGGTATCCCCGTTGACCCGCAGGATGTCGCCCACCCGCAGCTTCTCATAGTCTACCAGCGCCCGGCGGGCGGGCAGTTTGCCGAAGGCCGCGTCGCTCAGCAGGAACACGAAGCCCGCGCAGCCGTACCCGCCGTAAAAGATCCCGCCATACCAGGCGTAGAAGTCATCGTTGGTCCAGTGCATGCCCTCGGGAAAGTCCGCCTTCATAGCGAGCATCGCGTTGTAGACGCCCGTCTCGGTCAAAGAGCTCGGGTCTATGTCCGGCACATCGATCGTGTGTTCTGTGACATTGACCTCATCTCCCCGGGGGGCTTCGCTCTGCGACACAGCCCAGCCGGTCTTTTCAGCCTGCTTCGTTCGAGCCGCCGGTCCCTCCAGGCAAGACGCAGGATCGGCGTCGCCCGCGTCCTCCGCCGGCGCGGGCTCGCCCGGTTCTTCCGCCGGGGCGATGGTCCCCTCGCCCTCGGCGAAGGCCGCCGCGGGGAACAGCGACGCCAGCAGCACCAGGCACAGCAGCAGCGCCAGCAGTCTCTTCGTCATCTTCATCGTTACCGCTCCTTTATCCGTCGTCGAATATCCGTTGTTCTTCCGTATCCTGCGCGTGTTCCGGTCCTTTGCAGTCAGAAACGCGCCAGACGCCGCCGCTCCCGCCGGGGGCTCCCGCAGGGGCGGCCGCGTATGGCGCAGTCCTCGCCGCGAAGGGCTGCTTTCCGGGGAGAGGCCCTCTCTGCGCGGGCGGACTTTCCCCCTGGTCTTCAGCAGCCCCGCCATGGAGATGGCGGGGCTGCTGTTTCGCAGTATCAGAGAGGAGGCTTATCCTCTGGCTTTTTTCCGGGCGCTGACGAACACGATGGCAGCCACGCCGATCGCGGACAGGCCCAGCAGCACGGCCCAGATCGCAGGGCTGGAGTCACCGGTCTTGACCTGGACGGTGGCGGGCAGGACCTCGGTCTTGGTCTCACCGCAGCGGGTGCAGGTATAGAGCTTCTCGCCGGGCTCGGTGGTCGTGGGGAACTTGGTGATCTGGCCATCGTCCCAGGCGTGGCCCAGAGCCGGGACCTCCTCGGTCTTGGTCTCGTCGCAGCGGCTGCACTTGCAGAGCTTCTCGCCGGCCTCGGTGCAGGTGGGCTCCTTGGTCACGGTGCCCTCGTCCCAGTCATGGCCCAGGGCGGGGACCTCTTCGGTCTTGGTGGTCTCGCCGCAGCGGGTGCACTTGTAGGTCTTCTCGCCCGGCTCGGTGCAGGTGGGCTCCTTGGTCACGGTGGCCTCGCTCATGTCATGGCCCAGGGCGGGGATGCTCTCGGTCTTGATGACCTCGCCGCACTTGGTGCACTTGTAGGTCTTCTCGCCGGCCTCGGTGCAGGTGGGCTCCTTGGTCACGGTGCCCGCGTCGGACTCATGGCCCAGGGCGGGGATGGTCTCGGTCTTGAGCACTTCGCCGCACTTGGTGCACTTGTAGACCTTCTCGCCGGCCTCGGTGCAGGTGGGCTCCTTGGTCACGGTGCCCGCGTCGGAGCTGTGGCTGCAGGGGGCGGCCTTGATGGTGACGGAGCCGGGCGTCACGGTGAAGGTGACGTCTTCCTCGTCGGAGTTGAAGGCCTCCACAGAGCCCGCGATGTTGGCGGCGCCGGCGGGGGCGTTGTCCTTCACCTTGAAGGTGATGGTGACGACGGCGCCGGTAAAGGCCTCGTCGGAAGCGCCGTCCCAGTTGGCGCTGGTGACGCAGGTCCAGTTGGAGTCTCTGCCGGTCAAGCTGACCAGCTCCAGACGCTCCGTGTCATAGCCGGGGGTGAAGCTGAAGTACATCACGCCGGGGTTGCTGTTGACGTTGAGGGTCACGGTGAACGTGTCGCCAGCCTTCGCCTCGCTGACGCTGGGGCTGAGGCTGATCGCGCCCGTGCCGGCCGCGCTGGCCGAAACGCCCATGACGCTGAAGATCAGCGCCATGACAAGGATCGCGGAAAACAGTTTTTTCATTTTTGCTTCTCCTTCATCATTTCCATCATTTTTCCGGCTCGCGCCGGCAGGATCCATATGTCAGCCCGGCACGTGCCGGAGGGGATAAGATGTTCATCCGGCACGCGCCGGAGCGGGGATACGGCTCACTGGAGAACGGCGCCGGTGTCGCCCGCCAGGTGTTTGCGCAGGCGGATCAGGTCCTTGCCGTTCACGACGCCGTCGCCGGTCACATCGGCGTTGGCCTCTACGATCTCGACCGTCTCGCCGGCCAGGTGCTTCCGCAGCCGGACCAGATCCTTGCCATTGACCACGCCGTCGCCGTTGACGTCGCCGGGGACGCGGGCGCTATCCTCGAGGATCAGGGTCGTCGTTTTGTCTACTTTCAGCGTCGCCCCGTCATACTGATAGGTCAGGGTCGTCGTACCCGTCGGCTCGGTCAGGGCAGCCGCCAGCAGCGCAGGCGCGCCCCGCAAGTCCAGCGACGCCAGAGCGTTGTTCCAGCAGGACAGGTACGTCAAGCTCGTGCAGCCGTCCACCTTCAGCTCGCTCAGACTGTTGGAGTAGCAGTAGACCTCTTCGAGCTTTGTGTTCGCGCTCAGATCCAGCGATCTCAAGTTGTTTTTTTCGCAGTTCAGAGTGGTCAGGGCGGTGTTCGCGCTCAGATCCAGGGCGGTCAAGTCGTTCGATTCGCATTTTAGGGTGGTCAGGGCGGTGTTCATGCTCAGGTCCAGCTCAGTCAAACGATTGCCCCAGCAGGACAGGTACGTCAAGCTCGTGCAGCCGTCCACCTTCAGCTCGCTCAGACTGTTGGAGTAGCAGTAGACCTTTTTGAGCTTTGTGTTCGCGCTCAGGTCCAGCTCAGTCAGATCGTTCTTGTTGCAGGTGAGCGTCTCCAATGCCGTGAAGTACTCGATCCCCTTCAGGGAAGAGATCCCCTTGGAGGCAACGCTTATGTCCCGCATAGCCCCGATCTCCGACGTAGACAGGTAGCCGTTCCCGTCCTTGTCCGCTTTGGAGCTCACATAGGCGCGGAAATTCGCGTCCGGGAAATGCTCCTCATCGACCGGGATACCATCCGCAGCCGCGTCGTTGAGGATCAGCTTCGTCGTCTTGTCCACCGCCAGTCTTGCCCCGTCATATTGGTAGGTCAAGTACGACGTACCCGTCGGCGTGGTCCTGGCGGCCGCCTCCAGCAAAGGCGTGCCCCGCAGATCCAGCGTCGCGAGCGCGTTACTATAGCAGGTCAGGACCTTCAAGTTCGTGCAGCCGTCCACCTTCAGATAGCTCAGACTGTTGGTGTTACAGTAGACTGTCTTGAGCTCCGTGTTCGCGCTCAGATCCAAGGACCTCAAGTTGTTGTTTTCGCAGTTCAGAGTTGTCAGGGCGGTGTTCGCGCTCAGATCCAGGGTGGTCAAACTGTTGCCTTGGCAGGAGAGGATCCTTGTAGCCGTGAAGTATTCGATCCCCTTCAGGGAAGAGATCCCTTTAGAGATGATGCTCATGGCATACATATTCTCGATCTCCGACACGGACAGGGTGCCGTCCCCGTCCTTGTCTACGTTTGAGCTCAGATAGGCACGAAAATTCGCGTCCGGGAAATGCGCCGCGTCCAGGGTCACGGCCACGGTCTGGATCTCGTCGGCGACGGGCGCGGCCTGCGCGTCCTCCCCCTCCGGGTCCGCCGCGACCGTCCCGGTCCGCTCCTCCGCTGTCTCCAGAGCCGGGGCGCCTTCTCCGCCCACCGGCACGATGGTCCCCTCGTTCTCCGCCAGGGCCGCCGCGGGGAACAGTCCCGCCAGCATCAGCAGCGCCAGCAGGATCGCCAGAAAACGTCTCGTCATCGTTCGATCTCCTCCTTTTGCTTCCCGAAAAAGCATCATCAGACTTTACGCCACCATTGACCTTAGCATAATAAAAGAGCGAAAACAATTTACTGGCTGCATAGGGTCTGAAGTTTTTTCCACTTTATTTCGCCTATAGCTGCCATCTGCAGAGCCCAACAGAGCCAGGGGCGCCGCAAGGCAGCGTCCCTGGCTCCAGACAAAGCGGGCATCCGTCAGCGCGGATCCCTGACCGATGCGCCCGACGTGGCGCTCCGTCACCCCTTGGCTCCCCTGGAAGGGGAGCTGTCAGCGAGGTACGAGCTGACGGAGGGGGTCCTCCGCACGTCTCCGGTCCCTCCCCGCGCTCCGTTTTTCATTTTTCATTCTTCATCCTTCATTTAGGAGAACGGGTCCCCACGCCAGTGTTGCGACACTGGCTCGGGACGACAGGCTCTGACGAGCCTGTGCGGCTGCGGCCGCAGGAAGGGCCGTCGGCCCCTGCCGCAGATCGGCCGCCAGCCCCTGCAGACCCGGGGACCAGTCTGCGGTCAGAGGGGCGCTGCACATGGCAGCGCCCCTCTGATCTCTCAAAGCTCCAGGCACCAGGCTCAAGGCTCCTGGCGCCAGGCTCGAGCTTCCGCAAAACGTCAGGCTCAAGACCCAAAACCCGCGCGGCGGCGCGTTCAGCACAGGGTCTCCTCGCCGGCCTGGAAGAGCCGGTCGTTCACTTGCTGCAGCGTCAGGCCCTTGTCGAAGGCGTAGAGGATGACCACATCGCGCCGGATCTTGGGATAGAGCGGCGAGTACCCGCTCTTTTTCAGCAGTTTTTGGATCGTCTCGAGCGGGCAGCCCAGGCCGAAGCAGAGGCAGAGCATCCGATCCCGGGAGGGTCTGCGGCTGCCGGAAAAGACCTGATACAGATACACCGTGCTCATCCCGGATCTGCGGGCCAGCTCCGCCTTGGATATGTCCGAGGTCTCGTAGAGGCGCCGCAGCATGGGGCCGGCCCCCTCCGCCTCAAAGCTGTCCTCATTCTCGGAGAGAAAGCGGTCGAGATCTTCGCTCGCCATCAGTTCCTGCTGGAGATCGTCTGTCCTCTTCATCCCGCACTTCCTTTCCCGTCTGGTGATACTTGTCTTTTGACGTCCCTTGTATTATACTTTATATGTTATTATTTTACCTGATTTTGCGAAAATATCAATACTATGCAACTTGCATACGGTCATGAGGCGATCCCATGTACGACGAGTTCCTGGCTCTGGTCCGTGAGGCCTTCGATGAGGAAAAAGAACTGAAGAAGAGCCCCACGGGCGGGATCTGGCGGCTGCGGCACAAGAAGAGCGGCAGGCTCTACATCTTTCGGCGCTTCAAGGGCAGCGGCGAGGTCTATCGCAAGCTGCTGGGGATCGTCTGCCAGCAGCTGCCGAAGATCTACGAGGTCGCGGAGCAGGACGGCAGGGTCGCCGTCCTGGAGGAGTTCGTGGGCGGGGACAGACTGGATCTCCTGCTGGAGGGCGGCCCGCTGCGCCCCGGCGACGCGCGCGCCATCGCGCTGCAGGTCTGCCGCGGCCTCTATGTGCTCCACAGCCTGGACGCCGTGCACCGGGACGTGAAGCCCGAGAACGTGCTCCTGCGGGGAGACGAGGCCGTGCTCATCGACTTTGACGCCTCCCGCATCGTGAAGAGCGACCAGCGCGCCGATACCGTGGTCCTGGGCACCACGGGCTACGCCGCGCCGGAGCAGTACGGCATCTCCCAGACCGACGGCCGGGCCGATATCTATTCTCTGGGCGTGATGCTCAACATCATGCTGACCGGCAAGCACCCCTCCCGGGAACTGGCCTCTGGCCGGCTGGGCCGCATCGTGCAGCGCTGCACGCAGATCAATCCCAAGAAGCGATACAAGAGCGTGCTGGATCTGATGGCAGACCTGGAGTGAGGACGGGAAATGGAGCGATGCAGATCTTGCGGCGCCGCGCTGCCGGACGAGGCGCGGTTCTGCCCCTTCTGCGAGAAGGAGCTGGTGGAGAAGGTCCAGCTCCGCGTCCCGCGGCCGCGCCGCCGCCGGGCGCTCCGGCTGGTCCTGGCGCTGCTGGTCCTGGCGCTGCTGGCCGGGGGCCTCGGGCTCTGGCGCTGGAGCGAGATCCGGGCGCCCCGGGTCGATCCCGCCGACGCGCCGGGCGCTCCTGGCCCGGCGGAGAGCAGCGAGCCGGAAGAGCTCCCGAGCCCCGAGAGCGGGGAAGATCAGGGCGGGCTCTCCGAAGACGCCCGGCAGGACGCGCCCCGGGAGACCGGAGCGCCGGACGAGCGCGCCCTGGCCTACGCGGAGGCGGAGGCCCTGCTGGCGTCGGGCGAGACCTATGCGGCCGCCCGGGCCTTCTACGCGATCCGGGACTACCGGGACGCCTGGCAGCGCTGCTTCGACGCCTGGGGGATCATCACGGAGCGCAAGACCCTCGACGGCGGAGAAAAGCACTCCGTCGGACTGCGCCCGGACGGGACCGCGGAGGCCGATGGGGACGACACATACGGCCAATGCGACGTCGGCGGCTGGACCGATATCGTGGCCGTCGCCGCAGGCGCGGGCTCCTCGCATACCGTCGGCCTCCGGGCGGACGGGACCGTCGTCGCTGTCGGGGACGACACATACGGCCAATGCGACGTCGGCGGCTGGACCGATATCGTCGCCGTTGCCGCGGGCACCAGGCACACCGTCGGACTGTGCGCAGACGGGACCGTCGTCGCTACAGGGACCGACATCTACGGCCAATGTGACATCGGCAACTGGTCCGATATCGTCGCCGTTGCTGCCGGCTTCTCGCATACCGTGGGCCTGCGCGCAGACGGGACTGTCGTCGCCGAGGGAGATAACTCCCAGTATCAATGCAATGTCAGCGGCTGGTCCGATATCGTCGCCATCGCCGCGGGCTCCTCGCATACCGTCGGCCTCCGGGCGGACGGGACCGTCGTCGCCAAGGGGCAGGACCTTTACCTGCAATGCAAGGTCGGCGGCTGGACCGACATCGTCGCCATCGCCGCCGGCTACTTCCACACCATGGGCCTGCGATCCGACGGGACCGTCGTGGTCGCGGGGCGGATCGTGGTCGCGGGGCGAGACCGCGCAGGCGCCTATGACGTCCGAGATTGGAGCGATATCGTCGCCGTCGCCGCCGGACACTCGCATCTGCTCGGTCTCCGGGCGGACGGAACGGTCGTCGCCAAAGGCAATTATATGAGAGGTCCGAGCTGCGACCTCGCCGACTGGGGCGGCATCGCGATCCCCACACCGCCCCGGGCGGACAGGGCCTGGCGTCCTTCCGGATGAGGCCCCAACGGAGGCGGCCTGCGCGGAGGCGGAGGCCCGCCGGCGGCGGGCGAGACCTGTGAGCCCGCCCGGGCTCCTGCGCGAGCCAAGACTACCGGAACGCCCGGCAGCGCCGCTTGAGACCGGGAGCCTTTCGCCACGCGCAAGGAGCCGGACGGCGCAGCCGCGCACCTGGCGGAGCTGCGCTCGGACGGGGTCGAGCCCCAGTGTGCGCCCATTGCGCGATACGAGAGAACATCGGGACGGATGAGTGAGGACGGGACATGAAACGCTGCGGATACTGTGGAGCGGAGCTGCCGGATGAGGCGCGGTTCTGCCCCTTCTGCGAGAAGGAGCTGATCGAAAAGACCCGGCTGCGCGTACCGCGTCCCAAGCGCCGCCGGGCGATCCTGGCGCTGCTGCTGGCTCTGGCGCTGCTGGCGGGCGGCGCAGGGATCTGGCTCGGACGCCAGCGCCCCGCAGCGCAGGCCCCGGACGCCGGTCTCTCTCCCGCCGACGCCCCGGCGGACGGGGCCGAGGCCCGCGACCCGATCCGCCTCCCGCTCCAGGGGGACGCAGAGGATCCGGACGCTCTCCCGGACGGCGGGACGGGCGCGGACGCGGAGGAGGCGGGGCTCGCCGCGGCCTACGCGGAGGCGGGGCTCGCCGCGGCCTACGCGGAGGCGGAGGCCCTGCTGGCGTCGGGCGAGACCTATGCGGCTGCCCGGGCCTTCTACGCGATCCGGGACTACCGGGACGCCTGGCAGCGCTGCTTCGACGCCTGGGGGGCCATCACGGAGCGCAAGACCCTCGACGCCGGGGTCTATCACACCGTCGGACTGCACCCGGGCGGGACCGTGGCGGCCGAGGGGAGCGATACCTACGGTCAATGCGACGTGCGCGACTGGACCGACATCGTCGCCGTCGCCGCAGGGCTGGGGCACACGGTGGGCCTGCGCGCCGACGGCACCGTCGTCGCCGTCGGCCTGAACAAGTCCACCCTCGGCACCAGCACCGGGCAATGTGACGTCGGGGACTGGACCGACATCGTCGCCATCTCCGCAGGCTGGGAGCACACCGTGGGCCTGCGGGCCGACGGCACCGTCGTCGCCAAGGGGGACAACGGCTACGGCCAGTGCGATGTCAGCGGCTGGTCCGATATCGTCGCCGTGGCGGCGGGCTCCACGCACACCGTGGGCCTGCGCGCCGACGGCACCGT
>JAFZOC010000087.1 GCA_017550765.1 Oscillospiraceae bacterium | reverse complement strand
TCAGGCCCACCGCGATCAGGAACAGTTCCGAAAGACTCATCGTTCGTTCACCTCAAGGGACAACTTTAGTACAGGCCGGGAAAAAAGTCAAGGACCCATCCTCTTCCAGACCCTGCGGACACAGGCCCCGGGCGCTGGAACAGAGCGCTGTGCCGGAGCGCGGCGCAGCGCTCCGGGCGCGCGGAGCTTTGGCCCCGGCGGCGGAGGGCGGTGGATCGGAGCGCACCATCGGCCGTGTCGGACAGGGGAGGGCGCGCCCTCCCGTTCAGAGCCGCCCCGTGCGCGAGGGCGCGTCATAGAGACCGCGCTCACCGGTCTCCCGGAGAGCGCGGGGATACAGCAGGCAGTCTCAGCGTACGCCGAAGGCCTCCACCTCGGTGATGGCCGTGTCGGTGGAGTAGGTGCCGGGCCAAACGCCTGTGATGGTGATCTTCACATAGCTCGTGCTCACGGGACGATCCAGCGCGAGCAGGACCGGGCCCATGGCGTCGTCCAGCTCGGTCTCGCAGCTGCTGCCGTCAGAGAACGCGAAACGGAGAGCGCTGGGACGGGCGTTGGCATAGAACCCGCTCTTGGTCACCAGATAACCGGGATAGATCCGGAGCGTCTGTATCGTGACCTCCTCGGAGAAATACAGGGTCAGGACCTCGCCCTCGCCGAGCCCTTCCGCAGCTTCCTGCCAGGAGGTATCCAGACTTCCGTCGATGGCGCATGCGGCAGAGAAGGTCTCGCCGTTCCAGGAGAGCTCAGAGCTGGCCTCGGCATAGCTGAAAGCTTGGGGATAGGCCAGGAGAGCGCTGTTCGTGGTATGGGACATCTGGAGCGGGCCGGGCGTGGGGACCTCGACGACGGCGCTCTGGTCCGTTGGCTCGACGCTGGGCGAGACGACCGGGGCTGGGCTGGGCGAGACGACCGGGGCAGGGGACGGCTGCCGGAAGATCGCCAGAGCCAGCAGAGCCAGGAGGATCAGACCCAGTGGGAGCAAGAACAGCCGGAGCTTGCGACGCCCCGGAGCGCCGGATGGCGCGGCGCTGTCCGGGGCATCCGCACGATCGTACGGAAGATCGGCGAGCGCGCCCGTGTCTGCGCCTGTGCGACAGCCCCTGCCATCGTTGACGTCTGCGTGGCCGGGAGCCGGGGGGACGGGCCCTCGGATCTCGTCGGGCAGGAAAGATGCGATCCGCGAGACCGCATAAGCCGGACTGGAGTATCGATAGGCCATGATCGCCCGATAGATGCCCAGCTGGAGCTTCATCCCGGAGGTCAGTTGACAGGAAGACAGGTAGACGCAGAGGATATCCTTCTTCAGCTCGATGGCACGGCTGATCTCGCTGCGGACGAACACGCTCTCGACTGCGTTGGCCGAGAGGAACACGATATAGGCAGACGCATCCTCCAGATAGTGGGCGATATCTTCTGCCCATTCGTTGCCCGGGTGGATGCCTTCATCGAACCAGAAGCGGTAGCCCTGCGCTTCCAGCAGGCTCAGATAGGGCTCTACCAGTTCCAGATCCATGTGCGAGTAGGAGATGAAGCAATAGGGCCTGTCACCGTCATAGGGATGCATCGGATCGCCCCTTTCATGTCCCCTTCCGGGGATCTCTCTGCGGCCGACAGCTCCGGCCCCGGCCCGAAGGCCGCTCTTGCGCGTATCCTCTGCGCACAGTATACCAAAGCGGCTCGGCCTTGTCGAGCGTCTGATACACAGTTTTATATAATTATAAAAAACATACGGGCGGTGGTGGGCTTTTCAGACGCCGCTCATTTTTGCTGTCTGCATTCGGGACGGACGTTGTTATCAGGACACGGCTCGGGTATGCTGTTATCGTAAGGCGCCGGGAAAGGCGCTGCCTGCGCCAGCGAGAGCGATCCGGCCTGGGCGGCTCTTTATGGGGCGAAGTATGGCAGCGATCCCAAGGTCTCCTTCCGGATCCCCAAGATCTGCCTGCCCGGCGATGAGATCGAGAAGATCGACCGGGAGATCTACGACAGGTACATCGAACTGCCCACGGATGAGTATGACAAGGGGATCTTGAGCTATCGCAGCCTCAGCTACTCCTGGAGCGTCAAGGGCAATCTGCTCTCCCTGTACATCACCGGGGAACAGCAGTATCCTTCCCCGGGGAGCTTCGAGAATGTCTACACCATCCGCATCTCCGAGCGTCGGAGAGCTACTCGCGCTGAGGTCCTGGCTGAGCGCGGGATCAGCGAGGCGGAGTACAGGAGACGCCTGCGCGAAGCGATGGGCTCCTACTACCTGGACTGGTGGATCGGTGTCGGCGTCCCCCAGGACGGGTGCTTCTGGGAAGGCTTCGACAGCACGATCTCGGACGCGCGGCTCGACGCTGCGGAGCCTTATCTGGATGAGAGGGGCCATTTGATGGCCAGCGGCGTCTGTAGTTCCCTGGTCGGGGCGTCGGGATACAGGGTCTCCGTAGACCTTGACCAGTACACGCTCTCTGGGGCTTACGCCGCCGCGATCGGCCGCCGGGACTCCGCGCATGAAGAGGAGAAGGCCGGAAAGAGCGAGACGTTCGCCCCTGTCAGCATCGAGGTCGACGGCACCGTCTTTGCTGTCGAGCTGTTCGGCTATGAGGATCGGCGCCTGGTCCTCCATTCGGACGGCAGCTGTGACTTCGGCGTTCTCGGCGGCGATGGCGCGTCGGTGGAACACGGGCGCTGGGACCAAGATCAGATCCGGATCGGGAGCGCAGATCCGTTCAGATACAGCAGGACAGGCGACACCTTGACGACGTACCATTTCGATGGCAGCAAGATCGTCTGGCAGTTGCGGACCTGACGGTGAAAACGGCGAAGAGAGCAGCTCGGCCTGTGGCCGAGCTGCTCTCTTTGCTTGGAAATGGACCGTGGAGAGACTTGTCTGAGAAACTGACGCGCCGTGGACCAAAGGCCCATGGCGCGTGAGACTGCGTATGAGGCGGGCCCGGTCTCAGCGGATCTGGTCGGGGCCTT
>JAFZOC010000086.1 GCA_017550765.1 Oscillospiraceae bacterium | reverse complement strand
CTGAAGGTGGTTGGCAAAAAGAAGGAGGACGTGAAGATCGTCACCTCCGGCGCCGGCGCCGCGGCCATCGCCATCGTGAAGCTGCTCCTCTCCGCGGGCTTTGCAAACATCATCATGTGCGACCGGAAGGGCGCCATCTATGAAGGCCGGGAGGGCCTCAACTGGATCAAGGAGGAGATGGCCCAGGTCACCAACCGGGAGAAGAAGGCCGGCCCCCTGTCCGAGGCCGTCAAGGGCGCGGACGTGTTCATCGGCGTGTCCGCCCCCGGCACGCTGACCAAGGAGATGGTGGAAACGATGAACCGCGACGCCATCATCTTTGCCTGCGCCAACCCCACGCCGGAGATCTTCCCCGACGACGCCAAGGCCGGCGGCGCGGCGGTGGTCTCCACGGGCCGCAGCGACTTCCCCAACCAGATCAACAACGTGCTGGCCTTCCCCGGCATCTTCCGGGGCGCCTTCGACGTGCGGGCCAGCGACATCAACGAGGAGATGAAAATGGCGGCCGCGATGGCCCTCGCCGGGCTGGTGTCCGACGAAGAGCTCTCCGCCGACTACATCATCCCCGCCGCCTTTGACGATCGGGTCGGCCCCGCGGTGGCCGCCGCCGTTGCCCGGGCCGCCCGCGAGAGCGGCGTGGCGAGAGTCTGATCATGCCTGCCCTCCAGGACCCCGTCAGCGCCCTGCGCGGCATCGGCCCCAAGCGGGCGCAGCAGCTCCAGGCGCTGGGCATCGCCACGGTCTACGACCTGCTGGCCTACTTTCCCCGACGCTATGAGGACCGCAGCCGGATCACGGCCATCGCGGACCTGCAGCCGGACGTGTACGCATGCATCTGCGCCACGGTGATCTCCGAGCCGCGAAACAGCTACTACTCCGGCCGTAGCCTCACCCGGATCAAGGTGGCGGACGATACCGGGACGCTCACCATCAGCTACTTCAACCAAAGCTATCGGGCCGGGTCCCTGCTCTACGGGCAGCGCTACTACTTCTACGGCGTGCTGCCCGGGGATCGGCCCTACCGCCAAATGACCAATCCCGTCACGGAGGCGGTGGATTCCCCCGCGATGGATACCAGGCGCATCGTGCCCATCTATCCCCTGACCGCCGGGCTGTCCAACAAGGTCCTGAGCAGCCTCCTTTTGAAGGTGCTCGACGCCTATCTGGACCTGATCCCCGAGGTGCTTCCCCGGGAGGTGCTGGAGCGGGAGGGCCTGTGCGGCGTCAAAGAGGCCTACCGGAACATCCACGATCCCCAGGATCAGGAGTCCCTGGAGCGGGCGCGCAAACGGCTCATCTTTGAGGAGTTCTACATCTTCGCCGCCGGGCTGCAGGCCCTTCGAAACAGCCGCACCGTTCGGCGGGTGCCCCCCTATGCCCTGCTGGATCTGACGCCCTTCCTGGCGTCGCTCCCCTTCACCCCCACCGGAGCCCAGACCCGGGCCATGGAGGACCTGCGCCGTGACTTCGCCGCGGGCGTTCCCATGAACCGGCTGCTCCAGGGCGACGTGGGCAGCGGCAAGACGGTGATCGCCGCCGCGGCAGCCTATCTGGCCGTTCAGAACGGCTATCAGAGCGCCTTTATGGCCCCCACGGAGATCCTGGCGGAGCAGCATCTGCGCTCCCTCTCCCCCATTCTGGAGCCCCTCGGCATCCGCTGTGCCCTGCTCACCGGCTCCTTGAAGGAGTCAGAGAAGCGCGCCGTGCGGGAGGGGCTTGCCGCGGGACAGGTCCAGCTGGTCATCGGCACCCACGCCCTGCTGTCCGAGAGCACCGTGTTCTCCCATCTGGGGCTGGTCATCGCCGACGAGCAGCACCGCTTCGGCGTGCAGCAGCGCGGCGCGCTGACCGAGAAGGGCGAGAGCCCCCACATGCTCTTCATGTCCGCGACCCCCATCCCCCGGACCATGACCCTGCTGCTGTACGGGGATCTGAATGTGTCCATCCTGGATGAGCTGCCCCCCGGACGGCAGGCCATCGAGACCTATCTGGTGGATGAGAGCATGCGCGCCCGGATCAACAACTTCATCCGCCGCCAGGCGGAGGAGGGCCATCCGGTCTACATTGTCTGCCCCGCCATCGAGGAGGGGGAGGACGAGTCCCTCAAATCCGCCGAGGTCTGGGCGGAGACGCTCCAGAAAAGCGTCTTCCCGGATCGGCGGGTGGCCCTGCTCCACGGCCGGATGAAGGGCGCGGAGAAGGAGGCCGTCATGCGGGCCTTCGCCGCCGGGGAGACGGATATCCTGGTGGCCACCACCGTCATCGAGGTGGGCGTGGACGTGCCCAACGCCACTTTGATGGTCGTGGAGAACGCCGAGCGCTTCGGCCTGAGCCAGCTGCATCAGCTGCGCGGCCGGGTGGGCCGGGGCAGCGCCGAGAGCTACTGCATCCTCTTCTCCTCCAACAAGAACCCGGAGACCCAGGCGCGGCTCAAGGCCCTCTGCGCCACCACGGACGGCTTCGCCATCGCGGAGCAGGATCTGCTGCTGCGGGGTCCCGGCGACTTCTTCGGCTCCCGGCAGCATGGGCTTCCCGCTTTCAAGGTCGCCAATCTCTCCCTGGACGTGGCGACGCTCCAGCGAGCCCAAGCCGCCGCGCAGGAGATCACCGAGCTGCCCGAGGGCTCTCCCCTGGCCCAGCGCGTGGCCATGCTCTTCACGGAGGGCGCGCCGGTCCTCAATTGAAACAATCGCCCCCATTCTGCATAGGATAATGGCAGAATGGGGGTATTTTTATGTGTGGAATCGCCGGCGAACTCCGTTTTGACCGGAGGATCGATCCGAACGCCGCCTATCTGAGCGCCATGCAGGAGGCCATCGCGCCCAGAGGGCCGGACCAGGCGGGCAGCTTCTTCGCGGATCACTGCGCCCTGCTGCATCGGCGGCTGGCAGTCATCGATCCGGAGGGCGGCCTGCAGCCCATGCACTTCTCCGGGCTGACCATCGTCTACAACGGGGAGCTGTACAACGCGCCGGAGCTGCGCGAGCAGCTGATCCAGGCCGGGTATCACTTCCTGACCCGCTCGGACACGGAGGTGGTCCTGAAAGCCTATCACTGCTACGGGAGCGCCGCCTGCGAGCGCTTCAACGGCATCTTCGCCTTCGCCGTCTACGAGCATCTGTCCCGGCGGCTGTTCCTGGCGCGGGATCCCATGGGGGTCAAGCCGCTGTTCTACGCTCAGCGGGGGCAGGGACTGATCTTCGCCTCCGAGCTCAAGGCCCTGCTCTGCCATCCGCAGATCGAACCGGAGATCACACGGGAGGGGCTCTACGATCTGCTGCTCCTGGGTCCGGGGCGCACGCCGGGTCTGGGCGTGTTCCGGGACGTGCAGGAGCTGCTTCCCGGGCAGTGGGGACTCTTCGACGAGCAGGGGCTTCAGCTCCGGCGCTATTTTACCCTGACAGACGCGCCCTGCGAGGAGGACTTCGAGACCGCCGCGGCGCATACGCGGGAACTGGTCTGGGACGCGGTGCGGCGGCAGCTCTGTTCGGATCGGCCTCTGGGCTGCTTCCTCTCCGGCGGGCTGGACAGCAGCATCATCAGCGCCGTGACGGCCCGAGAGCTGGGGAAGGTCGACACCTTTTCCGTGGACTATCCGGAGAACGACCGCTATTTCCGGGCCGGAAAGTTCCAGCCCGATTCGGACAACGCCTATGTCGAGATCATGCGGGAGGTCCTGCCGGGCCGGCACCGCACCGTGATCCTGGACACGGACACCCTGGTGGACGCCCTGTTCCGGGCGGTGGACGCCCGGGATCTGCCCGGAATGGCGGACATCGACGCCTCCATGCTGCTCCTGTGCCGCGCGGCGCGGCATGAGAAGACGGTGATCCTCTCCGGGGAGTGCGCGGACGAGGTCTTCGGGGGCTATCCCTGGTACCGCGACCCGGAGATCCGGGCACAGAGCGGCTTCCCCTGGGCCCAGAACACGGCCTATCGGGCTCTCTTCCTGCGGCCCGAGGTCCGCTGGGACATCGCGCCGGAGGACTACGTCCGGCAACGCTATGCGGACACCGTTGCCCAGGCGGACGTCCTGCCGGGAACGCCGCCGCTGGAGCGGCGGATGAAGGAGATGATGCTCCTCAACCTGCAGTGGTTCATGCAGACGCTGCTGGATCGGAAGGACCGGATGAGCATGTACTCCGGGCTGGAGGTCCGGGTCCCCTTCTGCGACAGGCGGCTGGTGCAGTATCTCTACACCCTCCCCTGGGTCTACAAGGACCACCGGGGCCGGGAGAAGGGCCTGCTGCGGGAGGCGTTCCGGGATCTGCTGCCTGAGCAGGTCCTCTGGCGCAAAAAGAGCCCCTATCCCAAGACCTGGCGGCCGGACTATCTGGAGGCGGTGCAGACCCTGCTGCGCGCGGAGCTGCAGGACCCGGACTCCCCTCTGCTGGCGCTCTTTGACCGGGGCGCGCTGGATGCGCTGCTATCAGAGCAGCGGAGCGTCCCCTGGTACGGACAGCTCATGACCACGCCCCAGACCATCGCCTACTTCGTCCAGATCGCGTACTGGCTGAGAAAATTCAAGATTAGGCTTGTGTAAAGCGGGAAGATGTTGTAAAATGGGTGCGGCTTCAGGAGTGATCCCGAAGGCACCATCAATCATAACGCGGGGCTCCCCGCAGGAGGTATTACCAATGAAAAAGCCTGTCGTATTGGTCATCATGGACGGCGTGGGTCTGGGCGACCACGGCCCCGGCGACGCCGTATTCAACGCAAGCACCCCGAATCTGGATCAGCTGCTGGCCACCTGCCCCCACACCTATATCAAGGCCCACGGCACCGCCGTCGGCCTGCCCTCCGATGAGGACATGGGCAACTCCGATGTCGGCCACAACGCCCTCGGCTGCGGCCAGGTCTATTCCCAGGGCGCGAAGCTGGTGGGCGAGAGCATCGAGAACGGCGCGCTGTTCCGCTCCAAGGCCTGGCAGGAGCTGGCCGGCAACTGCAAGGAGAACGGGAAGACCTTCCACTTCCTGGGCCTGCTCTCCGACGGCAACGTCCACTCCAACATCGCCCATCTCATCGCCCTGCTGCGGCAGGCCCGGGCCGAGGACATCCGGAACGTGCGCTGCCACATCCTCCTGGACGGCCGTGACGTGCCCGCCACCTCCGCGCTGGAATACGTGGATCAGCTGGAGGCCGTTCTGAAGGAGCTCTCCGACGAGACCCATGACTACCGCATCGCCTCCGGCGGCGGCCGTATGCAGATCACCATGGATCGCTACGAGGCCAACTGGGGCATGGTGGAGGCCGGCTGGAAGACCCACGTCAAGGGCGAGGGCCGTCTCTTTGCCAGCGCCAGAGAGGCCATCGAGGCCTATCGGGCCGAGATCCCCGGCGTCATCGACCAGGATCTGCCCGCCTTCGTCATCGCCGAGGACGGCAAGCCGGTGGGCACCGTCGCCAACGGCGACAGCGTGGTGCTCTACAACTTCCGGGGCGACCGGGCGCAGGAGATCTCCCTGGCCTTCGACCGGAAGGACTTCGACAAGTTCGACCGCGGCGCGGACTATCAGGGCGTCCTCTTCGCCGGTATGCTGGAGTATGACGGCGACCTGCACATCCCCAGCCGCTACCTGGTGGAGCCGCCCGTCATCCGCAACACCCTCACCGAGGTCCTCTGCAAGGCAGGCATCCACGAGTATGCCATTTCCGAGACGCAGAAGTACGGCCACGTCACCTATTTCTGGAACGGCAACCGCTCCGGCAAGGTGGACGAGAGCCTGGAGGTCTACGAAGAGATCCCCTCGGACATCATCTCCTTCGATCAGAAGCCGCAGATGAAGGCAGTGGAGATCTCCGACCGCATGGTGGAGATGATGGCGACCGGTCAGTTCCAGTTCCTGCGCTGCAACTTCCCCAACGGCGACATGGTCGGCCATACCGGCGTCTATGACGCGGTGGTCACCGCCATGGAG
>JAFZOC010000085.1 GCA_017550765.1 Oscillospiraceae bacterium | reverse complement strand
CAGAGATTCGGCCCCGTCGCCCAGTCCGATGCTCACGGAGGCGTTGATGCCGTTGGGGCTCTCCACCTGATGCATGTTCCGGACCACGGAGAATTTGTCCTTCTTCATTTTTTCCAGATCCGCGTGCTCAAAGATCGCCACGTAGCGGTCACGGTCGATCCGGCGGAGGATGCCCGCGTAGGGCTCCGCCCAGCGGTGCAGCTGATCCTCCACCGCGTCCCGCAGGTCGTTGCGCTCGCGCTCCGGCACATTGCGGTACATCTCGTCCAGGTTGTCGATGATGACGATGCCGGGGACCGGGCGGGATCCCTCATACTCCAGGCGGATGTCGTCGTATTCCGTCACGTCCACCCAGTAGGTGATCCCCAGGAAGACGTTCTCCTCTTCCTCCTTGTCCGAGCGGATCAGGTTCCCGTGGACCTGATACTTTCGTCCGGCCACCTCCAAAAGCGTGGGATAGCGGTCCCTGCCCTCTTTCAGCCATTTCCCGGAGAAATCCGGCACCAGGTCGGTGATCCTGGTGTCGATCCGCTTCTTGCCGTCCCCGCACATGGAGAAGAACATCTCGTTGCCCCAGACGATGTTGGCGTCGTCCAGCCGGAACACCGCGATCGGCAGAGGGAAATGCATGAGCGTACTGTTCTTGGCGTTCTCCGAATCATAGGTCACGGATTCGATGTACGCAGCCAGCTGCTTCTCCTTCGCCCTGCGCGCGATGAGCGTGTAGACGATCAGCACCAGGATCACGCCGCCTTCCGCCGCCGCCAGGATATACTGCTTGAAATAGAGCGCTCCCAGCGCGAACAGGACCATGAAGAGCAAATGGATCCCCACGCCTGGTTCGCTCAGCCGCTTGAGGTTCTTATTGGACTTCACCGTGTTCCCTCCTCTATCCAAATGCTCACCCATTTTAGTAAGACAGTATTATACCATTTCTCTCCATCCTTTACAACTAATATTTTCCCATCCCCCGTCAGATACTAGCGCTGCTATGACACATCCGGACCGGGAGGGCGTACATGAGAGCGATCGTATTGGCCGGCGGGCAGGGCACCCGTCTCAAAGCCGTCACGGGGGAGCTCCCCAAGCCCATGGTCCCCCTGCTGGGGCGGCCGCTTCTGGAGCACATCCTGCTCCTTCTGAAAAAGCACGGGATCGACCGGGTCTGCGCCGCGCTGCACTACCGGCCGCAGGACATCATCGCCGCCATGGGCGACGGCAGCCGCTGGGGCATCGAACTGCGCTATCGGGTGGAACGGGCGGAACTGGGCACCGCAGGCGCCGTCCGCAACTGTGCCGAGATGCTCGGCGGCGAAGACGTGCTGGTCATCAGCGGCGACGCTGCCTGCGACCTGGACCTGTCGGAGCTCTGCCGGCGGCACAGGGAGAGCGGCGCCGCCGTGACCCTGGCGCTGCACCGGGATGCGGAGCCTCTTCGTTTCGGTCTCACCGTCACCGACCCGGAGGGCGCCGTCCGCGCCTTCGTGGAGAAGCCCGGCTGGGACCGGGTGGTCACGGACCTGGTGAACACCGGGATCTATGTGCTCTCGCCCCGGGCGATCGAGGCCATCCCCGAGGGGCGACCCTACGACTTTGCCCGGGACCTCTTCCCCGCTCTGCTGGCCAGGGGGGAGCTCCTGCTGGGCGTACCGCTGGAGGGCTACTGGTGCGACGTGGGAACGCCCCGCTCCTACTATCAGTGCTGTATGGACGCGCTGGACGGGAAGCTGCAGCTGGAGATGGGCGAGGCTTTCCGGGCCGTGGCCGCCCCGCTGCCGGAGGAGCGCGACGAGCCCGCCGCCGTACGGCTGGAGATCCCCTGCCGGGACCGGGCCGCCCTGATGGGCGCGCTGTCGGAATGGATGCTGGAGCTGCCCGCCGACTACAGCGACGGGATCCGGCTCCGCGATCCCCGTTTCAAGCTGCATATCCGCCCGCTGGCCGACCGCAGCGCTCTGCGGATCGCCGTGGACGCCCAGGACGTGGAGCTGGCCCGCCGCCTCGCCTTCTCCGCAAGGGATCTGGCCGAGGTCCTGGAAGGCCGATCCGGATCTCCCATTGAAAAATGAGCGTCCCTCGCGTATAATGGTCCTATACTAGGACCGGGAGGGACGAAGATATGGATATCCAAAAAGCGATCCGCAACCTGGAGCTCCGCGGTTTCACCGTGCGCCATTTCCCCACGGGCGCGGAGGCCGCCGCCTACCTGTGCGAGCAGGTGCGCGACACCAGCGTGGGCATCGGCGGCTGCAAGACCGCCGACCAGCTGGGGCTCTATGAGAAGCTCAGCGAGCACAACACCGTTCTCTGGCACTGGCGCGTGCCCGGGCCGGAGACGCTGGCCAAGGCCAACGCCGCCCCCGTCTACATCACCAGCGCCAACGCGATCTCCGAGGACGGCGAGATCCTGAACATCGACGGACGGGGCAACCGTCTGGCCGGCCAGGTCTTCGGCAACAAGAAGCTCTACATCGTAGCCGGCGTCAACAAGCTCCGCCCCGACTTCGCCAGCGCCCTGGAGCGTGCCCGGAACGTGGCGGCGGTGCAGAACTGCAGGCGCTTCGAGGCCAAGACCCCCTGCAAGCTGGACGACAAATGCCATGACTGCCGCAGCGCGGACCGGATCTGCAGGGCGCTGCTGGTCCTCTGGGCCCCCATGATGGGCATGGAGGCGGAAGTGATCCTCATCGACGAGGATCTGGGCATGTGAGGAGGTCGCCATGATCAGACGGAGCGCAGACTGCATCCATGAGCGGAAAAAGATGTTCGGCGGCGAGGGCGAGGGCATCTTCCACCGCATCCTTAACGGCCCGGAGGAGATGTACGGCAAAGGCCGCGTCTTCTCCCACCTGACCCTGGAGAAGGGCAGCGAAGTGGCCTGGCACATCCACCACGGCGACGGCGAGACCTATTTCATCCTCAAGGGCCGCGGGCTCTACAACGACAACGGGACAGAGGCAGAGGTCGGCCCCGGGGACGTGACCTTCGTGGACGACGGCGAGGGCCATGCCCTCAAGTGCATCAGCGAGGAGCCCCTGGAGGCCATCGCGCTGATCCTCTACAAGTGATCCTCAGCGTCTTTTCGCGTACATAGACGGGGCGGCGCGGCGTGCGTCTGCGCGGTCCCCGGATACGCGGAAGGGGGCGGCAGAGATGGAAAAGAGCGTGAAGCGCATCCGATCCGTCCTGCTGCCTCCTTTCGCGCTCTTCGCCGCCCTCTGGCTGCTGTTCGAGCCTGCTGCCGGCGCGGAGACAGCGAGCGGCGCCGCGACTGCCGCAGACCGGACCGTCCCTGTGGCCGAGAACGTCTCATCCCCACCGGTCCCCTCTCCATCCCCCGCGGAGTCGTTCCTGCCGCCGGGCGCACGGGAACTGCGCATCGTCGTGGACGGCGCGGAGCTGGCCGGCCCCTGCTGGAGCGTCCCGGGCGACGGAGAGCCCGGCAAGGCGAATGCCGGCGCCGCGGACCGAGCCGCGCCGCGGCACTACGCGCCGGCCGATCAGTTCCTCGCCGCGCTGGACGGGGACTTCTGGGCCGGCGAGAAGGAGGCGCTGGACCTGGATCCCTTCCTGTTCCCCGGGCAGGATCTGGTCTGCGTGGAGGACGCCTGCGCCGCCCTGGGCATCTCCCTCTACCGCGCGCCGGACGACGGACAGCTCTGGTGCAGCTCCGCCGCCGGAGACTGGGCAGTACCGGAGGGCGTGCGCGTCCCGGTGCTCATGTACCATGGGGTCGGGGATGACCTGCGGCCCGGTGAAGAACTGGTGGTGCGGACGGAGGATCTGGAAGCGCAGCTCCGGCTGCTGCTGGACCGGGGCTATACGCCGATCTGGTTCTCGGACCTCAAGCACGCCGACCAGATCCGGAAGCCTGTGCTCCTGACCTTCGACGACGGCTATCGGGACAACTACACCGAGCTCTTCCCCCTCCTCCGGCGATACGGTGTCAAGGCCACGATCTTCGTGGTCCCGGGCTATCTGGAGAACGAGCACTGCCTCGGCCCCGACGAGATCCGGGAGATGCTCGCCTCCGGCCTCGTGAGCATCCAGTGCCACACCTGGTATCACCTGGATCTGGACACGCTGAGCTATGAAGAGCAGATCGAACAGCTCTGCTGGAGCAAGGTGATGCTCCTGGAGCTCACGGACCGGGAGCCCTACGTCATCGCCTACCCCCGCGGTCGCCAGAACGACGACACCCTGGCGATCTGTCGGGGGGACTACCGTTTCGGCGTGAAGATGGGCGGCGCGCCCTATGTCACGGGGGACGACCCGCTGCTCATCCACCGGATCTCGATCCCGCGCAGCATGCGCCTGGACGAGTTCGCGGCGCTCTTCCCCTGACGGGGGCGCCATGACCTCCCCCCGTTGGGACGCGAGGGAAAAAACGAACGAGCGGGCAGCCCCTCGGCGGCCCGCTCAAACTAGAGACAGCGTCGATCCGGCATCGTTTCGACAAGCATGGGGGAAGGGTGAAGGGGGATGGGCGTCCCCCTTCACGTTCGATATACGCAAAAATGGGAACTTTTTCGGAAGTTCCCATTTTTGT
>JAFZOC010000084.1 GCA_017550765.1 Oscillospiraceae bacterium | reverse complement strand
TGATGAATCCCGCGATTCTCATGGCGGACGAACCGACCTCCGCTCTCGACGTGGCCGTGCAGCGGCAGGTCGTGGAGGAAATGCTCCACGTCATGAGGTCTTCGGCACCGCGATCATCATCGTGACGCACGATATCGGCGTGGTCTCCGCCATGGCGGACAGCATCATCGTGCTCCAGAACGGGAACGTGATGGAATACGGCAGGGCGAAGGACGTCCTGGAGGACCCGCAGAACGACTACACCAGGAAGCTGCTGCGCGCAGTTCCCAGACTGCGGAGGGGGTGAGCGCACATGGGACCGATCCTGAAGGTCACATACCTTTCCAGATCCTTTTCACGCGCCGGCAGGAACGAGTTTTTTGCCGTGGATCATGTGAGCTTCGAGGTGCTGCCCAGCGAGATCCTCGGCATCGTGGGCGAATCCGGCTCCGGCAAGTCCACGATCGCCAAGCTCATCACCCGTCAGATCGACGCCACCACCGGGCAGATCTGCATCGACGGGCAGGACATCACCAAGCTGAAAGGCCGGGCGCTGATCCCGGTCTACGCGAAGATCCAGATGGTCTTCCAGACGCCGACCGGCTCCTTCGATCCGCGCCGCACGTTGGGCGACGGCATCTGCGAGAGCCTGCGCAACAAGGGCGTGCCGAAGGCCGAGCGCGAGGCGAAGGCCTGCGCTCTGCTGGAGCAGTGCGGGCTGCCGGGCGAGTTCCTCGAGCGCTACCCCCACCAGGTCTCCGGCGGCCAATGCCAGCGGGCGGCCATCGCGCGGGCGCTGATGAACGATCCGCGCATCCTCATCTTTGACGAGGCGACCTCCGCGCTGGACGTGACCGTGCAGAAGCAGATCATCGAGCTGCTGCAGCAGCTGCAGAAGGAAAAGAAGCTGGCCTATCTCTTCATCTGCCACAACCTCGCGCTGGTGCAGCAGTTCTGCGACAAGGTCATCGTCCTTTACGACGGAAAGATCGTGGAGAACGGCCTGCCTGACGAGGTCATCCTGCATCCGCAGTCAGAGTACGCCAAGCGGCTCGTGGACGCGATCTTCTGACCGGAGCGTTTCCCGGAAAGGGAGCGCGGCGAGCCGCGCGTGCCTCCTGTGCCCGGATCGCGACACGATGGCCCGGCGTTCCGGACTGTAGGAAATGCCCCATACGAGATCGTGAAGATCCGTATGGGGCTTTCCCTTCAGTCTAAAGGCCGCCGGAGCTCGGCGGCCTTTTATGGATGAGGGTCGTTTATTTTTTCTCCGCTCTCTTTTTCAGGCTGGCTTTGACGACGCCCTTGGGATCCTTGATGAGCAGGATCGCGAGCCAGAGGATCATGCCCAGCGCCACGACGGAGAAGCCGAGATAGGCGTCGTTGAGCATCTCGGCGGCTTCCGGCTCGAAGAAAGCCGCGCCGTCCTCGGCATAGCCGAAGATCGCGTCGCCCAGCCACATGAGGGAGGCGCCCCAGAAACACACGCAGGGCACGCCGAGCAGCATGCTGTCATCCTTTCGCCGATACCACTTGATCGTGAAGATGATCGCGGCGAAAACACAGATCAAAAGCGTCATGACGGTCCCTCCTTACGCGGCAGACTGTACGGTCTCGGGATCGGGACGCGTCATGATCCTGTCCGCAACGAACATCATGATAGCCCAGACGACGGTGACGATCACAGCCATGGTGACGCCGATGGTGCTCATCTCGTGGAGCATCTCCACCGTATCTCCGGGATCGTTCATCGCCGTCAGGAACGGGAAGAAGGGAACGACCTCCCCGTGCCAGATGTGCTCATAGCAGAGCAGGAACGCGCCGCCCCACAACATCGACGCCAAGATCATGAGCTTCTTGCTCCAGGGGAGCCTGTTCTCGCGCTTCGTCTCGATCTCCGCGGTCTTCTCGAGCTTGACGTTCTCCGGGCTCATCTCCTTTTTCTTCATGACCTTCGCAGCCACTGTGACCACGATCGCCTCAGCAGTGGATACCAAAAAACATGCCATATCTATGCCCTCCCTTTTTTCTGCGTGTATTTGCAAAGGGGCATGCCCCTGATGCACGATGAACGGACGGCCCAGGCCGACGCGGCCTTGCAGTCTCCCGACAGCGCGGGATCGCTGCCCGACATGTGTATCATTATAGCCTTTGCCGGACGCCGCTGCGACCCGGGTGGGGGGATACAGTTTTCTTTGACGCATATCCCCCCCGCCCGGTCATTTTGTTCAAGTTGACGATCATTCGATAAAAAGGCGTGTGGACAAGGCGTGGAAACGCCTTGGTCGGTCAGCAGGAGCGGCGTTGAGAGGAAAAAATTTGGGGAGATCGCTGAAAAGACCCCTCCCGGGGGATAGACAGGATAGAGCTGCTCTGAAAAAAGCATCCCCCCGGGGGGCTTCCCTCGGCGCCGATCTTCTGTTATGCTGTATCCAGTTCAGATGCTTGATCGGCTGTCCGGATATCCCTCGATCCCACCGTCCTCTCCACCTCTCGGACGCGGGACAGCCGACATCTCCCTCTCACCACATCAAAGCCCTCCGACCTGGTCAGTCGGAGGGCTTTGATGTGTTTATGGCAAGGTCTCACTCGTATTCGATCGTAGCGGGGGGTTTGGAGGTGATATCGTAGAGCACCCGGTCCACGCCGCGGACCTCGTTCACGATCCGCACCGAGACCCGGTCCAGCAGCTCCCAGGGGAGGCGGGACCAGTCGGCCGTCATGAAGTCCGTGGTCTGGACGCTACGCAGAGCCACGGCACGGTCGTAGCGGCGGCCGTCGCCCATCACGCCCACGGAGCGCAGATCCGTCAGCACGGCGAAATACTGGCTGCAGCGCTGGGAAAAGCCCGCGGCGGCGATCTCCTCGCGGAAGATGGCGTCGGCCTCCCGCACCATGTCCAGCTTCTCCCGGGTCACTTCGCCGAGCACACGGATCGCGAGCCCCGGACCGGGGAAGGGCTGGCGGGCGACCAGAGCCTCCGGCAGCCCCAGCTCCCGGCCCAGCGCGCGTACTTCATCCTTGAAGAGCAGACGCAGGGGCTCCAGGATCTGGCGGAACTCCACGTGTTCCGGCAGACCGCCCACGTTGTGGTGGCTCTTGATGACCGCCGACTCGCCCAGACCGGACTCGATCACGTCGGGATAGATCGTCCCCTGGGCGAGGAAGTCCACGGCGCCGATCGTCTTCCCGACCTCTTCGAAAACGCGGATGAACTCCTCCCCGATGATCCGCCGCTTCGCCTCGGGCTCCGTGGCCCCGGCGAGACGTCGGAGGAAGCGCTCCTCGGCGTCCGCCCGGATGAAACGCATGGCCATGGGGGAGAAGGCGGCCTCTACCTGGTCGCCCTCGCCCTTCCGCAGGAGCCCGTGGTCCACGAATACGCAGGTCAGCCGGCTGCCCACGGCCTCGTTCAGCAGGGCTGCCGCCACGGAGGAGTCCACGCCGCCGGAGAGCGCCAGCAGCACCCGCCCGTCGCCGACCTGTTCCCGGATCGACGCGATCGTCCGGGCCCTGTAGTCAGCCATGGTCCAGTCGCCGGCCGCGCCGCAGATCCCATAGAGGAAGTTCCGCAGCATCTCCGCGCCGTGCTCCGTGTGATCGACCTCCGGATGGAACTGCACGCCGTAGAAGCCCCGCGCCTCATCGCAGATGGCAGCCGTGGGGCAGGCGGAGGTCTGCGCAGCGAGCCGGAAGCCGGGAGGCACGGCGGCCAGATAGTCGCCGTGGCTCATCCAGGTGACGCTCGTTTCAGGCAGGTCCCGGAACAGCGCGCAGTCGGGATCGAACTGCGTCGGGGTCTTGCCGTATTCCCGGGCGGTATCGTCCGCAGCCGGGACCACCCGGCCGCCCAGCGTCTGAGCCATGAGCTGACAGCCGTAGCAGATCCCCAGGATCGGCACGCCCAGCCGGAAGACCGCGGGGTCCACATGGGGCGCGGCCGGATCGTAGACCGAGCCGGGGCCGCCCGTGAAGACGATCCCGATAGGGTCGAAGCGCCGGATCTCTTCGATGGGCATGCTGTGGGGATGGAGCTCGCAGTATACATGGGCCTCCCGCACGCGGCGGGCGATCAGCTGGTCATACTGGCCGCCGAAGTCCAGGATCAGGATCTTCTGCATCGGCTCAGCCCTCCATGGACGCCCGGATCAGACCGACGAACAGGGGATGGGGCCGGTCGGGGCGGCTCTTGA
>JAFZOC010000083.1 GCA_017550765.1 Oscillospiraceae bacterium | reverse complement strand
GGGACCGCCGCGGGCGGCGGCTCCTGCGGTCTGAACAGAAGGGAGCGGGTATATGGCAAAAAAAGTTAAGATCCCCGGCAACGTCACGCGGCTGGAGATCGTCATCAACGGCGTGAGCTACGTCTACAAGGGCGGGCAGACCGTGAGCGTGCCCGACGAGGTGGCGGATCTCCTGGAGAACAACAGCCTGAACGCACCGTCCGGGACCAGGGTCACGGGCGAGGTGAAGAACGGCGGGCTGGTGCCCGAAGGCTTTGAGGAGCAGGTGCCGGTCTACACCGACGCGCAGGGCAATCTGCTCGTGGCGCAGAACACCAACGAGGCGCGGGTCGTGCGCTTCACGGACGTCAGCGGTACCATCAACGCGGATACTGCCGGCGTGGCGATCCTCACGATGGCCGCGCGAGGGAAGGCGGTGCTGGGCGTGCTGGACATGCAGGTGCTGCCCCTGATCTCGGCCAGTGGGCAGATGTGCGTCTTCCAGGGCTCCGTCGTGGATGGGACGGAGGGCACGCTGACCGTCAGGACCATCACCATGTCGAGGACCAGCAACACGCTGACGGAAAAGGTCTATGACCTGACCGAGCACAGCGAGGATGCAGCCGAACAAGAGACCTGAGAACAAAGATAAGGAGGATCCATATGTCTGAGGCAAAAAAGATCAACGAGGCAGAGCCCGCCGAGCAGGAGGAGCTCATCAGCATCCGGCTCCCGCTGACCAAGGACCTGCAGGACGACGTCTTCGTGCGCGTCAATCAGCGGACCTGGCTCATCAAGCGCGGCGTCAACGTGGTGGTCCCACGCTGCGTGGTCGAGGTGCTGGAGCACAGCGAAGAGGCCATGCTGGAGGCCCTGCAGTATCAGCAGGCTCACCTGTCCAACGACTGAGAAGGGCAGAAGATGGCCGAGAAGAAGACGAAGAGCGGCGGCAGGCCGCAGGGCCGGACCGTGAACGTCGGCGGCAAGTCCGGCGGCGTCTCGCGCAGAGGCAACGGCACGGGCTCCGGCCTGGTGCGCAGAGGCAGCAGCTCCCGCTGAGGAGAACAGGCCCCTCCGCGGAGGGGCCTGAGCATTGAGAATGGAGGGATGCCGTGAAAGCCATCGAAGCGATCGAGAGGGCGGACCGGCTCAAGCCGAACGCCTACAGCACGGAGGATAAGCTCGCCTGGCTGTACAGGCTGGATCTGCAGATCGCCACGGAGCTGCACGCCGCCTATGAGGGCGAGAGCGTGCTGCCGGATCCGGCCCAGGCGGGGGCCCCGGATCGGGCGCTGCTGGTCGCGGCGCCCTGGGACGAGCTCTATGACCACTACCTGGCCGCGCAGATCGACTATTTCGACCGGGAGACGGAGGGCTTCAACGCCTCCAACGCCATGTTCGAGGCGAGCTACGGCGCCTATCGGAACGCGTTCAACCGGGAGCACAGAGCCAGGTCCGCGACGAAGCTCTACTACTAGGAGGCAGCTATGCACTATCCGCGATTGGAGAAAAGGAAGACGCGCCGGGACAGCATCGACAGCTTCGGCGGCTACGTGCACCGGCTCAGGATCAAGGACGGAGAACTCTACGAGACCGAGAACCTGAGCGGAGAGGACTGGCCGCTGCTGCGCACGCGACGGAAGCGCGGCGTGGTCGCCGCGCTCACGACGCCCGCCGGGATCATCGCCAAGGACGCGCCATGCTGGGTCGCCGGCGGCACCCTGTACGTCAACGGCCTCGCGACGCCCGTCACGGGGCTCTCCAGCGGGGAGAAGCAGCTTGTCAGCATGGGAGCGAAGATCCTGATCTGGCCGGACAAGAAGTACTACAACACCGCAGATCCCAGCGACTACGGGAGCCTGGAGGCGTCGCTGCACGCCACCGGCACCGTCAGCTACGCGCCATGCAACGTGGACGGCGAGGTCTACACCATCGGCAGCACCGGCAGCACCGAGCCGGAGACCCCCAGCGGCGGAGAGATCTGGGTAGATACATCCGAGGGCGTCGTCTATCGGCAGTACAGCGTGGCGGACGGGCTCTGGACCGAGATCCCGACCGTCTACACCAAGATCTGCTTCACCAGCCGCGGGGAGATCCCCAGGCTCTTCCGACAGTACGACGGCGTCAGCATCTCCGGATGCCAGCTCGACCTCAACGGGGAGAAGATCCTCTACGCCCTGGGCGGAGACACGAACAACGACGACTACGTGGTGGTCGTCGGGCTGATCTCCGCGCCGTATACGGACGAGAGCGGGGACGTGACGATCGCGCGGAAGGTCCCGGACATGGACTACGTCTGCGAGTGCCAGAACAGGCTGTGGGGCTGCCGCTACGGCGTGTCCGACGGAGAGACGCTCAACGAGATCTACGCCTCTGCCCTGGGCGACCCCAGCAACTTCCACCAGTTCCTGGGCCTGGCCACGGACTCCTGGGCGGCCTCGGTGGGCTCGGACGGAGCC
>JAFZOC010000082.1 GCA_017550765.1 Oscillospiraceae bacterium | reverse complement strand
GCTGTTATGAAAGGGCATCGCATGTTTGCACGAGTCAACAGTCTGGGCGTCAGCGGCGTCGGCGGCTACGGCGTCACCGTGGAGGTGGACATCTCCAACGGTCTGCCGGCTTTCGACATCGTGGGATTGCCGGACGCGGCGGTGAAGGAGTCCCGGGAGCGGGTCCGCGCCGCGGTGAAGAACAACGGCTTCCGCTTCCCGGTGAGCCGCATGACAGTGAACCTGGCACCGGCGGACAAGCGGAAAGCGGGCACGCTCTACGATCTGCCCATGCTGGTGGGCATCCTGGCCGCGCAAGGGGAGATCAGGCTGCCGGGGGAGGACTGCGCCTTCCTGGGCGAGCTCTCCCTGCGGGGAGACCTGCGCCCGATCGCCGGCGCGCTCCCCATGGCCATCGCAGCCCAGCGGGAGGGCATCCGGACCCTGTTCGTCCCGGCGGAGAACGCGGCGGAGGCCGCCTTTGCCGACGAGATCTCCGTCTACCCGGTGGAGACCGTGGGACAGCTCCTGCGCCACCTGAAAGGGGAGGAGAGCATCGCCCCCGCCGCGCCGCCCGTCCCCGGGCCGCCTCCCGGCGGGGACCCGGACGTCGCGGACGTGAAGGGCCAGGAGAGCGCGAAGCGGGCCATGGAGATCGCCGCTGCCGGCGGGCACAACCTGCTGCTGGTGGGCCCCCCGGGCGCGGGCAAGTCCATGATGGCCAAGCGCCTGCCCTCGATCCTGCCGGACATGAGCCGGGAGGAGATGATCCAGTCCACGGAGATCTGGTCCGTGGCCGGCCTCACCAGCCGCAAGAGCCCGATCGTGGCCACGCGGCCCTTCTGCTCGCCCCACCACACCGTCTCCATGGCGGGCCTGGCGGGCGGCGGGAGCATCCCCCGGCCCGGCCAGCTCAGCATCGCCCACAACGGGGTGCTGTTTTTGGACGAACTGCCGGAGTTCCGCTCCGACGTGCTGGAGGTCATGCGCCAGCCTCTGGAGGACGGGGAAGTGACCGTCTCCCGCGCCGCCGGCTCCGTGACCTTCCCCAGCCGCTTCATGCTGGTCTGCGCCATGAACCCCTGCAAGTGCGGCTGGTACGGGCATCCCTCAGGACGCTGCCACTGCAGCCTGCTGGACGTGCGCCGCTATCAGAGCCGGATCTCCGGCCCGCTGCTGGACCGGATCGACCTGATCGTGGAGGTCCCGGCGCTGGAGTATGACGAACTGAAGCGCCGCAGCCCAGCGGAGCCATCCGCCGCGATCAAGGCGAGGGTGGACGCCGCCCGGGCCATCCAGCGCCGGCGTTTCGGGGACGACGGCGCAGCCTGCAACGCCCACATGGACGCCAAGGCCCTGCGAGAGCACTGCGCCCTGGACGCGGCCAGCGACAAGCTGATGAAAGACGCCTTCGACGCCCTGGGCCTCTCCGCCCGGAGCTACGACCGCATCCTCCGGGTGGCCCGCACCATCGCGGACCTGGCCGGGTGCGATGCTATCGCGCCGGAGCACATCGCCGAGGCGGTCCAGTTCCGCAGCTTCGAGCTGCAGGAAGGCTGACCGACCGCACACAGAAGACCGCTCCGGATAGAGATGTGACACAGAGGAGATCCAGATGAGCTTTTTTGACGAAAAGAAGATCCAAGGGCAGCTCCAGGCTGACCGCGAGAAGGAGAGCCGGGAACGGGCGGATCGGATCGCCGCCGAACGATCCTACGCTGCCTTTGCGAAGGCTGTGGCCCCTGAGATGGAACAGGCGCTGGCGGAGTTCCCCCAGGTGGCGCGACGGATGGGGAAGCCCATCCACAGGGAGGAGCTGAGCTACTTCCATCTGCGCCGCAGCGGCTGGCAGATCGGCTCCGTGATGACGCGCGAGGACAACGGGATCGCCTGGCGGCAGATCGAGCTCTATGTGGCCCCCGGCGGCGCGCTCTACAAGCGGGACGCGCGGGTCGGCTCTACATCGGACGAGATGGAGCGGATCGACCGCCGGCGCGCGATCGAGCTGCTCACGCGGAAGCTCTGGCAGCGGGCGAAGGAGCCGGCCCCCGGCACATACGAGCCCAAGCAGATCGTGGAAGGCTATTTCTTCACGATCTTGGGCGTGAAGTGAGCGACGTTCACAGGACAGAGACAGAGGAAAGGGGAGAGGACCATGGACGAGCAGCGGGACAGCGTGCCGGCGGAGCGGAAGGAACATGCCTATCTGCACCGGCTGCGGGTCCTTGCGGCTCTGGCCGTGGTGTTCATCCACACCGCCTCCAAGGACTTCACCGTCCCGGCCACCGCGACGGCCGACTGGCAGTTCCTGAGCATGTACGAGGGCCTGTCCCACTGGGCGGTGCCGGTCTTCGTGATGATCAGCGGGGCGCTGTTCCTGGACCCGGAGCGGGAGCTCCCGCTGAAAAAGCTCTTCGGCAAGTACATCCTGCGGATCTTGCTGGCGCTGGTCTTCTGGTCGGCGCTCTATGCCGTCGCCTACGTGGGGATCTATCTGCGGGGGAGCCTCCGGGAGATCTGGGACTACTTCCTCCAGGGGCATGTACACCTGTGGTATCTGCCGATGCTGATCGGGCTCTATCTGACGGTACCGGTCCTGCGCCCGGTGGCCCGGGACAGGACCGCCGCCCGCTCCTTCGTAGCTCTGGCCGCCGTCTTTGCCGTGCTGGTGCCGGTCCTGGCGCAGATCCCCGGGACGGGGCCCCTGCGGGGACAGTTCAACAGGCTGGAGCTCTATCTGCCCCTCGGCTACACCGGATACTTCGTCCTGGGCAGCCTCCTGCACCGCTTTGAGCTGCCCAAGACGGCCCGCCGCTGGCTCTACGCCCTGGCTGCCCTGGCGACGGCGGCGGCGATCGCCGTCTCCGGGATCGGCTCTGCCCGCGCAGGAGAGTGCCGGATCTGGCTCTACGACTATTTCTCTCCCTGTGTGGCGCTGCAGAGCGCGGCCGTCTTCGTGCTCCTTCGGCAGATCGGGGAGCGGCCCCTGCCGCGGCTGCTGCGTCTCCTTTCCGGCTGCAGTTTCGGGATCTATCTGATCCATGAGCTCTTCATCGACTTCCTCCGCCGCTTCTGCGGCCTGGGTCCCCTTAGCCTGCCGACCCTGGTGTCGGTGCCCCTGATCGCGGCACTGGTCTTCGCGCTCTCCGCCGCTATGACGGCGCTGCTGCGCCAGATCCCCCTGGCCCGCAGGACCATCGTCTGATACCCCTCCCGGCGCCGCTCCAGGCGCTGAGATCCTGATAGAAAAGGAAACAGCACAATGAACGACATCATCCTACTGAAACTGGGCGAGATCGTCCTCAAAGGCCTCAACCGCAAGGGCTTCGAGCAGAAGCTCATGGGGAACATCCGCCGCCGGCTGGTGCCCATCGGCAAGTTCCGGGTGACCTGTATGCAGTCCACGGTCTACGTGGAGGCCCTGGAGGACGGCGCGGATATGGACGCCGCCTTCGAGGCGGTGCAGAAGGTCTTCGGCGTGGTGAAGATCAGCCGGGCCGCCGCCTGCGAGAAAGACAAGGACGCCATCGCCCGTCTGGCGATCGAATACCTTCGGGACGACATGCGCCGGGCCAGGAGCTTCAAGGTGGAGTCCAAGCGCAGCGACAAGAGCTTCCCCATGACCTCCATCCAGCTCAGCCAGTATGTGGGCGGCGAACTGGCCGAGGCCTACCCCGATTGCAAGGTGGACGTCCACGAGCCCGAGCTGATCGTGAACTTGGAGATCCGGGACCTGGCGGCCTATGTACACGCCCAGCCGATCAGCGGCGCCGGCGGCATGCCCGTGGGATCCAACGGCGTGGCGGTGACGCTGCTCTCCGGCGGCATCGACAGCCCGGTGTCCACTTACATGATCGCCAAACGCGGCGTGCGCCTGATCCCGGTGCACTTCTTCTCCTTCCCCTATACCTCCCAGCAGGCCAAGGAGAAGGTCATCGAACTGACGCGGCTCCTCACGGCCTGGTGCGGCAAGATGGCGCTGGAAGTGGTGCCCTTCACCCACATCCAGGAGGAGATCCGGGACAAATGCCCGGAGGAGTACTTCACTCTTATCATGCGCCGCTTCATGATGCGCATCGCGGAGCGGATCGCCCTCAGCAACGGGGCCAGGGCCATCGTCACCGGCGAGAACCTGGGCCAGGTGGCCAGCCAGACCATGGAGGCCATGGCCTCCACCCAGGCGGTGCTGTCGCTGCCGGTCCTGCAGCCTCTGATCGGCATGGACAAGGAGGAGATCGTGCAGATGTCCCGCAAGATCGGCACTTTCGACACCTCCATCCTGCCCTACGAGGACTGCTGCACCGTCTTCACGCCCCGGCATCCCAGGACCCGGCCCACGGTGGCCGAGGTGGAGGCCGCCGAGAGCGCCCTGGACGTGGAGCCCCTGGTGGAAGAGGCCCTGCAGGGCATCGAGCGGATCTGGCTGGATCCGGAGGAACAGGGGACGCTATGAGAGGACTGCAGACTGAGATCATCTCCGTGGGCACGGAGCTGCTGCTGGGCCACGTCACCAATACCGACGCCCGGGACGTTTCCGAGCTGCTATCGAAGATCGGGATCGACGTGCGCTGGCACACGGTGGTGGGGGACAACGCCGGGCGGCTGGCGGACTGTGTGCGCATCGCCAAGGGCCGCGCCGATCTGATCGTCACCACCGGCGGCCTGGGCCCCACCTGCGACGACCTGACCAAACAGGTCCTGGCCGAGAGCTTCGGCCTCGCGCTGGTGGAGGACGCCGCCGAGCGGGAAGGGCTCTACGAGTACATCCGCACCGGCAAGGACTTCACGCCCAACAACTACAGCCAGGCCCTGCTGCCGGAGGGCTGCACCGTGTTCCACAACCGCTGGGGCACGGCCCCCGGCTGCGCCTTCGAGGCCCAGGGCAAGATCGTCCTCATGCTGCCCGGCCCGCCCAACGAGTGCGTGCCCATGTTCCGGGAGTACGCGGTCCCGTACCTGAGAAGGCTGTCGGAGGAGCAGATCGTCTCCCACTCGGTGCGGATCTTCGGTCTGGGCGAGAGCGCCGTGGACCAGATCTTCGCCGAGGAGATGAACGCCATGACGGATCCCAGCATGGCGCCCTATGCCAAGGAGTGCGACTGCCTGCTGCAGGTCACCGCCAAGGCCAGGAGCGAGGCGGAGGCCGAGGCCCTGATCGCCCCGGTGATCGCCCACGTGAAAGAGCGCCTGGGTGACTACGTCTACGGCATGGATGTGGAGAGCATCGAAGAGGCGGTGCTGCCGCTGCTGAAGGAGCGGGGCCTGACCTTTGCCGCCGCCGAGAGCTGCACCGGCGGCGACGTGGCCCGGCGCATCACCGAGATCCCCGGCGCCAGCGCCGTCTTCGCCGGGGGCTGCGTGACCTACACCAACGAGGTGAAGGCTCGGCTCCTGGGGATCGACCGGGAGCTGATCGAGCGGGAGGGCGCCGTCAGCGAGCCGGTGGCCCGGCTCATGGCGGAGCGCGTCCGCGCCGTCACCGGGGCGGACATCGGCCTGGGCGTCACGGGCCTGGCCGGGCCCGACGGGGACGGCGTCCACGAGGTGGGCACGGTGTTCGTGTCCATGGCCGTGGAGGGGGAGACCTTCGTGCGCGAGCTGCACCTGGGCTCTTTCCGCACCCGCAGCTTCATCCGCCGCATGGCGGGCAACCACCTCTACGACATGATGCGCCGCTGGCTCACGGGCCTGCCGGTGCTGCCCTGAGGTCGGGAGCGGCCTGCGGAACGGGCCGCTCGGATTGGCAAAGGCACGTCTCTGCCTGGAAAGACTTGACAGGGGCGTGCCTTTCTGTTACACTAACTGTACCAGGTAAACTAATACAGTTGATACGAAGGGAAGATGAGCGGATGATCCATGTGGACTTCCGGGACGCCCGGCCCATCTATGAGCAGGTGCGGGACGGCTTTCGCCAGCTGATCCTCACCGGGGCCCTGCCGCCGGACAGCCAGCTCCCCTCGGTGCGGGAACTGGCGGGGCGGCTGGCCATCAACCCAAACACCATCCAGCGGGCCTATCGGGAGCTGGAGGCTGAGGGCTGCATCGTCTCGGTCCCCGGGCGGGGGAGCTTCGTCCGGGGCGGCGACGGGCCGGCGGAGGCACGGCGCCGGGAACTGCTGGAACGCTGGGACGCGCTGACCGAAGAATTGCGGACGCTGGGCGTGAGCGATGCGGATCTGATCGCCCGGCTGAAAGGAGGACGCGATGGATAACGTGAAGGACGACCTGAGACGCGGCGTCCCGGGGATGGCGGCCCAAGCCTCGGGACCGGCCCCCACGGCGCCGGCTGCCCCCGTCCCGGAGACGGCCTCTGCCCCTGCTCCCGCCCCGGAGGCGGCCCCTGTCCCCATGATCCGGGTGCGTAGCCTGGTCAAGACTTTCGACGGGCTGCGGGCGCTGGACGGTCTGGATATGACGGTGCCGAAGGGCGCGGTCTACGGCCTGGTCGGCCCCAACGGCGCGGGCAAGTCCACCCTGATCCGCCACCTGGCGGGCATCTACCGGCAGGACAGCGGCACGGTGGAGGTGGACGGCGAGCCGGTCTATGAGAACGTGGCGGCGAAGGGCCGCATCGCCTACATCCCCGACGAGGTCTTCTACTACACCCAGGCCACGATCCGGGACATGATGCGCCTGTACCGGGACCTGTACCCGCGCTTCGACGCGGAGCGTTTCGAAAAGCTGGCGGAGGCCTTCCCCCTGGACCGGAAACGGCCGATCCGCAAGCTCTCCAAGGGCCAGCAGAAACAGGCGGCCTTTTGGCTGGCGATCTCCCTGCGGCCGGACCTGCTGGTGCTGGACGAGCCGGTGGACGGGCTGGACCCGGTGATGCGCCGCCAGGTCTGGAGCCTGCTGCTCTCGGACGTGGCGGAGCAGGGGACCACGGTGCTGGTGTCCTCGCACAACCTGCGGGAGTTGGAGGACGTCTGCGACCATGTGGGCATCCTGGACCACGGCCGGCTCCTGCTGGAGCGGAGCCTGTCGGAGCTGCAGGAGGGCCTGGTGAAGGTGCAGCTGGCCCTGCCCGACGGCGCAGAGCTGCCCGCTGGCCTGGAGATCGTGCATCAGACCGTCACAGGCAGGCTGCATCAGCTGATCCTGCGGGGCAAGTCCGACCAGATCGCGGCCCGTCTGCAGACGGCGGGGCCCCTTTTCCTGGACCTGCTGCCCCTGAGCCTGGAGGAGATCTTCATCTATGAGCTGGGAGGTGCCGATCATGCGATCAAAACGATCCTGCTTTGAGTGGGGACTGAGCCGGGACCTGCTGCGACGCGCCTGGCCGCTGTGGGCCGCGTTCTTCATCATCAGTCTGCTGATCCTGCCCAACGCCGCCGAGATGGCGAGACGGACCGAGACCTATACGGATGTGCTGAGCTCCCTGTACCCGATGGACCGCAGCCCCGACTATCTCCTGCTCCGGTCCGGCCGCGGGATGCTGCTCCTGTCCTTCTTCTGGGGCCTGCTGGCCGCCTGGGTCCACTTCGGCTATCTCTTTGAGACGAGGAGCTGCGGCCTGATGAACAGTCTGCCCGTCCGCCGGGAGAGCTGCTTCTTCACGGTCTGGCTCACGGGCCTCGTGCCCATGCTGCTGGTGCAGCTCCTGGCAGGACTGATCTGCTATGCGCAGCTGGCGCCTTACGGGCTCCGCTTCGCGAACTTCTCTATCTGGCTCCTGGTCTGTCTCTGCGGGGATCTGATCTTCTACGGTACGGCGGTCCTCTGCGCCATGCTCACCGGCAGCCGCGTGCTCTATCCGCTGCTGTATCTGGGGATCTCCTTCGCGGTGCCTGCGGTGGACCTGTGCCTCTCCTACACATGGGATCGGCTGCTCTACGGTCACCCGGGGACCAGCGAGAGCGGGGCGCTCCTGTTCTCTCCGCTGGTCATGACGCTCACGGGCTTCGACGTCAAGAGCCAGCCGCAGCTGCATGTGGAGGGGCTCGGCCTGCTGATCGGCTATGGCGTCGCGGGCCTGGTCCTGAGCGCCCTGGCCCTGCTGCTCTACCGCCGCCGCCACATGGAGACGGCTACCGACGCGATCGCCGTGCCCTGGCTGAAAAAGATCTTCCCCTATCTGCTGGGCGGGATCGGCGCCTTCTACGCGGTCACGATCGTGGGCGGGATCGGCGCCTTCGAGCCTGTGCCCTGCAGGCGCATCGCCCTCGCGATCGCGCCCGCCCTGCTGCTGGGCGCCTTCCTCTGCTATTTCGGGGCCCGGATGCTCCTGCAGAAGAGCGTCCGCGCTTTCCGGGGGAACTGGCGGGGCTTCCTTGCTCTCTGCGGGGCGCTGCTCCTGGTCCTGACGGCGACGGAGCTGGATCTCTTCGGCTATGAGCGCCGGGTACCGGATCCGGCGAAGGTCGAGGAGGTCTACGTCAGTACCGGCGGGCTCTACGGCGAGGCCCTGTCGTCGCCGGGAGCGCTGGAGGCGGTCCGCGCGGCCCATCAGAGCTTCGTGGACCACAAGGCCGAGGGCGAGGAGCAGGGAGGCATGACCTTCAGCCTCACCTACACCATGAAGAACGGGACCGTGCTGGAGCGCAGCTATCACATCGGGACCGGCAGCGACTGGGGCGGGGGCGAGCCCTGCGCGGCGCTGGACGCCCTGATCAACTGCGACGAGGCGATCGACCTGCGCAACGCCGCAAAGTTCCCGGAGGAGGGCAAGAGCTTCACGGTCCACCTCCAGCTCATCCTGTATGACAAGTCCGGGGAGCCGACCCGCTGCGAGTACGGTCTGGGCAAGCGCGGACAGGATCTTTACCGGGAAGCGATGCTCCCCGACGCCGCGGAACATCGTCTTGGCCGCGAATGGCTCTTCACCTTCGACGACGAAGCCTATGAGGCGGCCTGTTCCAACGTGGAGATCGAGATCCGGGTGCTGGAGGATCGGGAGAGGTATGACGGGAGCGCCGAGACCGTCGTCGTGGCGCGGATCATCAAGCTCCCCATGGACGCCGAGCGTTGCATCCGCTGGATCGAGGAGAACACGAACATCCACGTGCGGTCCCTTGCGGAGGCAAAAGGGAAGTCGACTGTCCAGCCCGCCGGAGAGCGCTGACGTTCACAGCTGGTCTGCGGATCGTTCACGAAGATTTTCGGCTTTGTTCATGCCACGGTCATAATTATGCGCTAGGATACGGACCATAGAAAACAGAAAAAAGAGGTCTTGTCCATGTCGGATCCCAACGAAGAGTCCCTGAGAGGACATAGGGAAGGGCTCAGCCCCCTGGACGGGGCGGCGACAGATCCCGCTCCCATCCCGGCGGCCCCGGTCATCCCGGCGGCTCCGGTCATCCCCGAAGCGCCGGACATCCCGACGCCTGCCGCGCCGGCAGAGGCCGAAGCGCCGTCTGCGCCGGAGGAGCCTGCCGGGGCGGTCACATCCGAAGGTCCGGCCGCTGCAGCGCCTGCGGAAGAGGGGCCGGAGGCGTCCTCCGCACCGGAGGGCCCCGCGGAGCCGGCCGCTCCCGAAGCGTCTGCCGCGACGCCGGAGACGCCCGCCGCACCGGGACCGGACCCTTCCGAGGAGGGGCACCGGGACTTTTACGCGGACGCCCACTATGAGCCGGCAGGCGCCGCCACCACGCCGAAGCGCTACTACACGCCGCCTGAGCGGACGGGGCGCCCTGTCCGCCAGAAGAAGGCGGAGAAGAAGGAACGGCGGGGGCTGAGCTGGGTCGCCGCGATCGCCCTGTGCCTGGTCTGCGCCCTTCTGGGCGGTTTGGCCGGCAGCGCCATCGTGAGCAGATCCACCGCTGAACGGCTGGACGCTCTGGAGCAGAGCCTGACAGAGAACGCCCAGAAAGTCCAGGAGAACGCCCTGCAGAACGAAGAGAACGCCAAGGCCATCTCCAACTTGGGCGATCTTCAGGGCGCGTTCGCCAGCTCCACAGCCAACGGCGTCGGGAAGCTCGCCGCGGCCGATATCTATGAGCAGGCCTGCAGGCAGGTCGTCGCCATCACGACCACCGTCACCACCACGACCTTCTTCGGCATGACCAGTTCCGGTGACGTCAGCGGCTCCGGCTTCATCATCTCCGAGGACGGCTACATCATCACCAACTACCATGTGGTCGAATACGCAGACGGTACCAACAACGTCGCGAAGGTCATCCTCCATGACGGGACCGAGTATGAGGCCCAGCTCGTCGGCAAGGAGGAGATCAACGACATCGCCGTGCTGAAGATCGAGGCCACGGGCCTGGATCCTGTCCGCTTCGGCGACAGCGATGCGCTGAAGGTGGGCGACACGGTCTATGCGGTCGGCAATCCCATGGGCGAACTGGAGTTCTCCATGTCCACCGGCCATGTGAGCGCCCTGGACCGCGTGGTCTCCACGGAGGAGGCCCAGGACATCAAGATGTTCCAGCTGGACGCCGCGGTGAACTCCGGCAACTCCGGCGGCCCGGTGTACAACGACCGGGGCGAGGTCGTCGGCGTGGTCACTGCCAAGTACAAGGACACCGGCGTGGAAGGCCTGGGCTTCGCGATCCCCATCAACGACGCTGCTTCTATCGCAGAGGACCTGGTCACCAAGGGCTATGTCACCGGCAAGGCCTATCTGGGCGTCTGGATCGATGAGCGCTACAGCTCTATGGTGGCGCAGTACTACAACATGCCCCTGGGCGCGTATGTCAGCGAGGTGGAGCCCGGCTCCGCCGCCAGCAAGGCCGGGATCGAGAGCGGCGATATCATCGTCGCCGTGAACGATACGGCCATCACCAACGGCACCGATCTGAAGAACACGATCCGGCAGTACAGCGCCGGTGACAAGGTCCAGATCACCATCTACCATGCCGGCGAGAACAAGACGCTGACCGTCGTGTTCGACGAGAAGACGCCAGAGTCCGGCACGAACAGACCCGGCTGACGGGACGCGTCCCCGATCATTTGCTACTTTTCTACTCCTTTATCCTCTCTTTTCTCCCAAACGAAGGGCCGCACACTTCGGTGTGCGGCTCTTTGTCGTCCGGGGCGGACGCAGGGGACGAGCGGTCACGGCCCCGGACCGCGGAGAAGGTCCTGAGCGCGGGGGCGGGCCCCAGCGGCGCGGCCGGTCTGCAGCGGTCGGTCTGCAGATGTGCACCGGGCTACTTTACAGGCGCCCCAGATCCTGATATGATACGAAAAGCCGGGCCAGCGACGGGCCCGGATGCGGAAAGGAGCGATCCCATGGATCTGCGCGACAAGAGCTATCCCGTGTTCTCGATGTTCAACGACCGCTGGGCCCTGGCCACGGCGGGGACCCTAGACGACTACGACACCATGACCATCGGCTGGGGCGGCATGGGCACGATCCGGGGCCCGCCCCACGCGGGCAAGCCCGTCCTGACGATCTACGTCTCCCCGGCGCGCTATACCCACGGCTATCTGGAGCGCTGCGAGCTCTTCACGGTGAGCTTCTTTCCCGAGGCGTACCGGAAGGACCTGCTGCTCCTGGGCAGCCGCTCCGGACGGGACG
>JAFZOC010000006.1 GCA_017550765.1 Oscillospiraceae bacterium | reverse complement strand
TAGCGCGTGCCCACCAGGTCGTCGGGCAGATACTGCTGCCGCACCCAGCGGTGGGGGAAGTCGTGGGGGTAGAGGTAGCCCTGCTCCCGCTCGAAGCCCGTGCCGTCGGCGTGGACGTTCTGCAGTTCCCTGGGGAAGCCCTTACCTTTCCCGGCGCGCACGTCGGCGATGGCCCGGTCGATGGCCACGCAGCCGGTATTGGACTTGGGCGCCGTGGCCAGCAGGATGCAGGCCTCCGCCAGATGGAGCCGCGCCTCCGGCAGGCCCAGCTGCAGCGCGGAATCCACACAGGCCTTCACGATGGGCACCGCCTGGGGATAGGCCAGGCCGATGTCCTCGCTGGCCGAGCAGAGGATCCGCCGGCAGGCGCCGATCAGGTCCCCGGCCTCCAGGAGCCGGGCCAGATAGTGCAGCGCCGCGTCGGGGTCCGAGCCCCGCAGGGACTTCATCAGGGCCGAGAGACAGTCGAAGTGCTCGTCCCCGTCCCGGTCGTAGCGCATGGCGCTGCGCTGGGTCACGTCCCGGGCGTCCGCCAGGATGATGGTATCGGAAGCGGTGGCGAACAGCAGCTCCACCGCGTTCATGGCCTTGCGCACGTCTCCGCCGCAGGCGGCGGCGATGCGTCTCGTCACGCCCTCCTCCAGGGCCAGGGGGGCCTCCCGCCGCCCGTTCAGGATCCGGACGGCCCGCTTGACGGCGGTCTCGGCGTCGTCCACGGAGATCGGCTTGAACTCGAAGACCGTGGAGCGGCTCAGGATGGCGTTGAACACGCAGAAATAGGGGTTCTCGGTGGTGGAGGCGATCAGGGTGATGCGCCCGTCCTCGATGAACTCCAGCAGGGACTGCTGCTGCTTCTTGTTGAAGTACTGGATCTCGTCCAGGTACAGCAGCACGCCGCCGGGGGCCAGGAAAGTGTCCAGCTCGTCCAGGATCCGTTTGATGTCCGCGATCCCGGCGGTGGTGGCGTTGAGCTTGCGCAGGCTCCGGTCGGTCCGCTGGGCGATGATGCGGGCCACGGTGGTCTTGCCGGTGCCGGAGGGCCCGTAGAAGATGCAGTTGGGGATCTGGCCGCTCTCCACGATGCGGCGCAGCAGGCCGCCCGGGCCCAGGATGTGCTGCTGGCCCACCACCTCGTCCAGCGTATCGGGGCGGATCTCGTCCGCAAGAGGCTTATACATGGCAGAGCCCTCCATCAGGTCATACAACATTATTTTATTATAACACAGCCAGCGCCGTTTGGCAAAGGCTTCTTGCCGGATCTTTCCCCGGGCGAACGACAGGCGATCCGCACCGCTGCGTGCTCCCGGCCGGCAGCCGGAACATTTCCCGGCCCTGCCCGACCGGATCCGGTCCCCTTCTCACGGCAGGAGGCGTATGCTCGCGGTACACGGACGAGACGAAGGAGGTCTTTCGATGCAGAGCACACGTATCCGTCCCGGGACGCGGCGGGGCGGGATCTTATCTCTTCGCGTGGACGACATCGCGCCGGACCCGGTACAGCCCCGGCGGCGCTTCGACGACGAGGCCCTGCGGGAGCTCAGCGAGAGCATCCGCCGCTACGGGATCCTCAACCCGCTGACGGTCCGGCTGCGCTCGGGGCGCTACCACCTGGTGGCGGGCGAGCGGCGGCTGCGGGCGGCGAAACTGGCAGGGCTGCGGGAGGTGCCCTGCATCCTGATCGACGCGGACATGCAGGACGCGGCGCTGCTGGCCCTGATCGAGAACCTGCAGCGGGAGGATATGGACCCGCTGGAGGAGGCGGAGGGCCTGCAGCGGGTGATCGGGATGTTCGGGCTGAGCCAGGAGGAGCTGGCCCGGCGCATCGGCAAGTCCCAGTCGGCGGTGGCGAACAAGCTGCGCCTGCTGAAGCTCCCCGGGGAGATCCGGGAGGCCATGCGGCGCCACGGGCTCTCCGAGCGCCACGGGCGGGCCCTGCTGCGCCTGCCGGACGCCCGGGCGCAGCGCCAGGTCCTCCGGGAGATCCTGGACAAGGACCTCACCGTGGCCGCCACGGAGGCGCTGGTGGAGCGCCTGCTCGCCCAGGCGCGGGCGGGACAGCCCGCCGGCGAAGAGAGCGCCGCCCCGGAGAAGAAGGAGCGCCGCCGCAGCTTCATTCTGAAAGACGTGCGCGTCTTCCTCAACAGCGTCAGCCGCAGCGTGGAGATGATGCAGCAGGGCGGGATCGGCGCGGCCATGGAGCGCCAGGAGACGGAGGAGGCGCTGATCCTGACCATCTCCATCCCCAAGAGCCGGACGGCGGCGGAGCCCGCAGCAACAGCGGCGCCGGAGCCGAGCCCGGCGATGGCAGAGGCCCCGGCGGTCCCCGTAACAGAGGCAGCCCCGGCGGCCCCGTGACAGAGGCGGCCTCGGAGATGGCAGAAGTCCCGGCGATCCCGTGACAGTGGCGGCCTCGGCGGCCCCGTGACGGCGGCGGCACGAGCGGCAGCGGCTCCGGCGGCCCCATGACGGCGAAAGAGCCGACATAAAGACGAAAGCACCCCCATATGCTCTGCATAGGGGGGTGTTTCCATGATCGCGTACTATTCGGATCTGCGCTACAAAGAGGTCATCGACGTACACACGGGACTGCGCCTGGGCTATGTCTGCGACGCGGAGTTCGACGACAAGGAGGGGCGGCTCTGCTCGCTGATCACGCCCGGGCGGAGCAAGCTCTTCGGCCTGCTGGGCCGGGAGGACGACTATGTGCTGCCCTGGAGCGCCATCGTGCGGATCGGCACGGACATCATCCTGGTGGACGTCCAGGAGAGCTGTACCCGCCGCAAGCGTCCCAAGCACAGCTGGTGGTGAGGCTGGGGCCGGGGTCTGCTGGCGGTGAGGGATGTGCCGAGGGTCGCCGGGACAGGGGCTGCCGGGACAGGAGCTGCCGCAAGCCTCCCCCGAAAGGGGTCTTGAGCGTGCCCCCGTGTCGTGACACCGGGGCGGAGAGGCCCGCAAGGGCAGGCGACCTCTCAGCCGTGCCCGTGGGGCCCTCCTCGTCCCGCCGCCCCGCATGGACGCAGGAACGGGGGATGCGCGATCGCATCCCCCGTTCTCTGAAAACTGTGGTCTGAAAACAAGGATCTCCTTTGTCCCTGCCGGGCGCTGCCCGGCGCGGCAGGTTCAGTAGATGACCACGCCCTGACCGCGGGCCTTGACGTACTCTGCCAGGCGGACCACGTCGGAGATGTTCACCTTGCCGTCGGCGCTGCCGTCCACGTTCCCGGAGCCGGGCACGATCTCAACGCCAACGCCGCGGGCCTTGACGTACTCTGCCAGGCGGACCACGTCGGAGATGTTCACCTTGCCGTCGCAGGTCAGATCGCCGGGGATGCGGTGGGTCACCGTCAGGGTGCCGGGGACCACGCTGTAGTCCTCGATCTCCTCGCCGTTGCCGGCCACGATGCCGTCCCAGTCGCCGAACTGCAGGCCGATCGGGAACGCGCCCTCCGGTGCGTCGTCCGCCACGCGGAACGTCAGCTCGACCACGTCCGTGCCGGCAAATGCCTCGGTGCTGTACCAGAAGATCAGGTGGTCCTCCGCGATCGTGTCCACCGACCAGCTGCCGCCCTCGATCTTGGGCGTGGCGGAGACGAGGGCCATGACGCTCTCGTCATAGACTACTTCCGCGCTGATGCCCTTGATCCCCGTGTTGTTCGTGAGCTCCAGCGTCACGGTGAAGGTCTCGCCGGGCCGCGCCTCCGCATCCGTCAATGTCAGGGTCAGTGCATCGGGATCCGGCTGATCCTGCTCCCAGATCGCGTACAGGGTCACGTTGCCGCTGGGGGTATAACTGCCCGTCATGCCGCTGGTCGCGCTGGCGCTGGTGGCCCAGCCCTTGAAGACGTAGCCCTCGCGGGTCGGCGTGGGCAGCGTCACCGCTGCCGTGCTGGTGCTGCTGTTCCACTGGGCATAGAGGGTCGCGTCGGCGTTTGCGGTATATCTCCCGCCGGAGGCGTAGCTGGTGCCGCTGCCGTTGGCCGCCGTGTTCCAGTTCTTGAAGCTGTAGCTCGTCGTCCGCGCCGCCGTCAGGCTCGTCGTGCTGACAGTACCGCCGTTGGCGTTCAATGTCACAGTATAGCTCCCCGCGGAGCTGTTGGAGCGGGTCGGCTTCGTCGTGCTCAGGGTCAGGGCCACGCCATAGGTCTTGGTCTGAGACGCCGGCGCGCCGGTCCCCCCGTTGGCGTCATAGGCGATCGTATACACAGATGAGAACGACAGGACGATCTTTATCGACCGATCGAGCGTGCCCTGCAGTTCACAGTTCGCCCCATTGTAGACATGTCCCGCTGTGGCTGTGATGTTCCTGATCTCATATGTCGTCCCAGCGGGCAAAGTTCTGCAGTAGTCCGTTGCGCCAGAAGCAAAAAGCTCGTTATCGATGTATACCTTTGTGGAAACGCGTTATATATAACACCATCTTGAATATAATGGCAATGCTTTACCCTGTCAAGTATCGTATAGCGCCAAAGCATCCCGTTCCCATACGGAATGCTCCAGCTGTGGCAAAGGGTCCTTGTGGATGGGGCCGCGGATGGCCACGCCAGTGTTGCGACACTGGCGTGGCCATGACAGGCCCTTTGG
>JAFZOC010000081.1 GCA_017550765.1 Oscillospiraceae bacterium | reverse complement strand
TGTATCGTCAAGGCCGATAACGAAGCATGGCACAGATCCGGCCGAAAGATCTCAAGCTGTTCTATCGGTCGATCGTATCAAAGCTCGACCGGGATGGTGATCGCATGGAGCCCCTGATCCCAGGCGTAGCGGATGGTGCTCATGGTGCCGCCGGGACGGCCGTTGGAGCAGGCGATCAGCAGCGATGACCGGTCGACCATGTAGCGGTTGCGGAGCATCATGCAGTCCGGCGTATAGGTCTGGGAGATGACGCTGATCTTGTCGCAGAGGCTGAGGATCTTGTCGTAGCGCGCCCGGGAGGATACGGCCCAACGCGTCGATTGACCGGGGCAGGGGATGGCCGCTTCCAGCGTTACCGAGGGGACGTCCTCCCGCAGAGCCAGTACGAGCTCGGCGAAGACGAGATCGCAGCCTTCCGCCATCCCGCAGAGGAAGTGGCGGTAGCCACGGCGGAAGACGCCGTCCAGTTCTTGCTCCAGCCGGTCCAGCATGTCCATCGCCCGGGGATCTCGCTCGTTATAGCCCCAGGGCAGCTTCTGCGGGCGGTGCCCGGTGAAGCAGCAGGTCATATCACGCTGGCTCATCTTCTCGTCCCTCCGTTCGTTCGATCGTTCCTATCATAGCGCAAGAAAAAGGACTTGTCAAAGGATGATCCTTATGCTATAGTGAACACGTCTTCAGGGCAGGGTGAGATCCCCGACCGGCGGTGACAGTCCGCGAGCCGAATGGCAGACCCGGTGCGATCCCGGGACCGACAGTATAGTCTGGATGGAAGAAGACAGGATATGGTATGCCTGTCCCTGTCTTGTGCTGCCCGAAGGCCGATGGTCTTCGGGCTCATTTTTATGGAGGGAACAACATGGAAACACTGAAAAAGACGTTTGCTGCAGCCAAAGACGATGTCGGCTTCCTGCTGGTATGCCTGGGCGTGTTCGCGGGGCTCTTCCTGCTGGCCTTCGCTTTCGAGCGGCTCCTGATGAAAGACCGCAAGAGATTCTCCGATACCCACTATGTCAGCTATACCGCGATCTTTTCCGCCATGGCAGGCGTCCTGATGCTGCTGGAGATCCCGCTCTTCTTTGCGCCGAGTTTTTATAAAATGGACCTGAGCGAACTGCCGATCATGATCTGCACGTTTTATCTGGGCCCTGTTGCCGGCGTCACGGCAGAATTCGTCAAGATCGTGCTGAAGCTCCTGCTCAAAGGCACGTCCACCGCTTTTGTCGGCGACTTCGCGAACTTCGCCGTGGGCTGCTCCTTCGTGCTCCCGGCCAGCATGATCTACCATGCCCGGCCCAGCCGCCGCAGCGCGCTGGTGGGCATGATCGTGGGCACCCTTGTCATGACCGTCTTCGGCAGCGCGTTCAACGCGCTGTATCTGATCCCCAAGTTCGCCCAGCTCTTCAACATGGAACTGGAGAAGATCGTAGGGATGGGCGCGGCCAAGAACAGCCACATCGACAGCGTCTATACCCTGGTCCTCTATGCGGTGGTGCCCTTCAATCTGCTCAAGGGCGTGATCATCTCCGCGCTGACCTTCCTGCTCTACAAGCGGATCTCGCCGCTGATGCACAAGGGGGACGAGAGGCGCAAAAAAGCCTGAGACAAGATCGGCTCGCGTACTTGCGCGTCTGAGCGCGATCGTGATACTATGACGTTGACAGAGCGCGAGGAGGGGAAAAGATGATCGTCACCATCGGAAGAGAGCACGGCAGCAACGGGCATCTGATCGCTACAGGTCTGGCGGAAGAACTGGGCTATCGCTGCTATGACAAGGAGATCGTAGAGGCTGCGGCGAAGAATTCCAAGTTTGCCCGGTCGATCATGGACCACTATGACGAGAAGCGGATCTCACCCTTCATCTCCGCGTCGCCCCATATGCTCGACCTGGGCGAGACCTTCCAGCTCAGCACACAGATCGCGTCGGCGCAGTTCGATGCGATCCGCATGCTCGCAGAGGAGGGCGACGGGATCTTCGTGGGCCGCTGCGCAGACTATGTGCTGCGCAAGAGGGACGACCTGCTGCGCGTTTTCATCACGGCTCCACTGGAGTCCCGCATCGCGACGATGATGGAGAGGCAGCAGCTCAGCTATGAGCAGGCCCGCAAGCTGATCCGCCAGGTGGACAAAGACCGCGCGAGCTATTATCGATACTATACCGATCAGAGCTGGGGCGAGATCGACAATTTCGATCTGTGCATCAACAGCGCCTGCACCGGGATAGACGGCGCGGTGATGGCCATCGCCGGCGTAGTGCGCTGCGTCCAGAAGCATCGGGAGAGCTGAACACACGGCTGAGCCTTGGACCGATATGACAAGCACGAGAAAAAAGAGCGCTGCTCCTGCGACAGGAGCGGCGCTCTTTTTCTCAAATACGAGACCGGTTTGGTCCACTCGGGCGTTCAGTGGAAAGTGTCCGCGCTGCGCGCGAGGAGCTGCTCCACACGATCGTGGAGGACACGATGCTCCGGCCGACTGAGATCCGGGTCCGCCGCAAGGAGCTCGAGGGCGGCGTCCTGGGCGCGCTGCAGGATCTGGGTGTCCGCGCCTAGATCCGCGATGTGCATCTCGGGCAGCCCGTGCTGCCGCGTGCCGAAGAAGTCGCCGGGGCCCCGCAGACGCAGATCCTCCTCCGCGACTTTGAAGCCGTCGTTGGTCTTGCAGAGGATGCCGAGCCGGGCGCGGACCTCGTCGCCATCCGCATCGGAGACCAGGATGCACCAGCTCTTGTGCTTGCCCCGGCCAACGCGGCCGCGGAGCTGGTGGAGCTGGCTGAGGCCAAAGCGCTCCGCGTTCTCGATCACCATTAGAGCGGCGTTGGGCACGTCAACGCCCACCTCGACGACCGTGGTGGAGACCAGGATATCCGTCTCCCCGGCGACGAAAGACGCCATCACCGCGTCCTTCTCCTTGGACCGCATCTTCCCATGGACGCAGCCGACTTTCAGCTCCGGGAACTCCCGGGCCAGGACCTGGGCATGTTCTTCCGCCGACTTCAGCGGCTCCGGGAACTCCTCGTTCTCCTCCACCATGGGACAGACCACGAAGATCTGACGCCCCTCCGCGGCGAGCTTGCGGATAAAGCCGTTGAGGCGTGCCCGATAGCTCTCGTTCACGGCGAAGGTGTCGACCTTCTGCCGGCCGGGCGGCATCTCGTCGATGATCGACACGTCCAGATCGCCGTAGAGGATCAGCGCCAGGGTGCGCGGGATCGGCGTTGCGGACATGACCAGGACGTGGGGACGTTTCCCCTTGTTGATCAGAGCGCTGCGCTGGGCGACGCCGAAACGATGCTGTTCGTCGGTGACCACGAGGCCCAGATCCCGGTATCCCACGTCCTCGCTGAAGAGGGCGTGGGTCCCGATGATGAGGTCCAGTTCGCCCATCTGGAGCGCGGCCTTGACGGCCCGCTTCTCCTTGGCGGGCATCGAGCCTGTGAGCAAGCCGATGCGGAGGCCGAAAGGCGCCAGGAGGGCGCTCAGTGTGGCCAGATGCTGCTGGGCCAGGATCTCCGTGGGCGCCATGAAGGCGCTGCAGAGCCCGTTCTTCCAGGTCGCCCAGACGAGCGCGGCGGCCACCAGGGTCTTGCCGCTGCCCACGTCGCCCTGGACGAGCCGGTCCATCACGTGACCGGAAGCCATGTCGGCCAGCGCTCCATCGACAGCGCGCAGCTGGGCGCCGGTGGGCGCGAAGGGGAGAGAGTCCCAGAAGGGCGTGAGATCGACGGGCTGCAGGGGGATGCTGCTGGCGCGCACGCGCTTCCCGCGCGTTTTCCCCAGCGCGCAGGCCAATAGGAATAGCTCTTCGAATATGAGACGCCTGCGGGCGATCTCCAGGGCGCCGGTGCTCGCGGGAAAGTGGATGTTCTCATAGGCATAGGCCGCAGCGCAGAGCTGCTCCCGCCGGAGCACATCCTCCGGCAGCACGTCCGGGATGCGGTCCAGCTGCTCGTCCAGCGTCGTGCGGATCGCGCGCAGGAGATCGCGCTGGGTCAGGCCGGCACAGACCCGATAGACCGGGACGATGCAGCCTGTGACGCCGTCTTTCGCCCCCTCCCGTTCGCAGACGGGATTGACGAGGCTCCGGTGAGAGCCCTTGACCTCCATGCGGCCGAAAAAGATATAGCTCTCGCTCTTGTGGATGCTGTCCTTCCTGTAGGACTGGTTGAAATAGGTGACGTCGGCCATGCCGCTCTCATCCACGATGCGGAACTTGACCAGATCCAGACCTCGGCGGATCCGGGTCAGACGCGGCGTGTCCGCCACCATGGCGTGCAGACATACGCTCTCGCCATCCATCGCCAGGGCGATCGGCTTGGATACGCTCCGGTCCTCATAGCGACGGGGAAAATGGGAAAGAAGGTCAAAGAGATCAAAGACGCCGAGCTTATTCAGCGCCAGCGCCTTTTTCTCGCCTATCCCTTTACAGTCGCGGATATCCGCGTTCAGCCCGTTCATGGCTCACTCCGTGTAACGTACGGTGTATTTTCCGGCCTCGGGGGAGAGGGTGAACTCCTCCAGCAGGCCCATGGTGCACACGATCCTGTCGTCGGTGGTGATCAGGATCATCTCAAAGCCACCGTATTGCCGCCAGTAGTTGATGGCCTTCGTCTCGCCCAGAACGAACATGGCCGTGGACAGACAGTCCGCCATGGTGCCGTCCTCGCAGAGGATGGTGACGGAGCGCAGGGCGCTGCCGCTGGGGTGCCCGGTGGCGGGGTTGATGATGTGGTGGTAGACCGTGTCTTTCAGCGTGAAAAAGCGCTGATAGGGGCCGCTGGTGACGACGGCGGTCTCCCCGACGCTCACGACGCCGACATAACCGCTGGGATCCTCCGGATCCTGGATCGCGACGCGCCAGAGGCTGCCGTCCGGCTTTACACCAAGCGTCTGGACGTTGCCGCCCAGAGAAAGTATCCCGCTCTCGACGCCCGCCTGGCGCATGGCGTCGACGGCGTTCTCGGCAGCGCAGCCCTTGGCGGCCGCGCCGAAGCTGATCTGCCCGTAGGCCGGCAAGGTCAGTTGATAGGAGCCGGAGGCGGGGAAGCTGGTCAGCTGGATCTCATCGAAGCAGAGCCGGGACAGATCCTCCAGGATCTCCGCCTCGGTGGGCTTATAGTATTTTTGGTCGATGAAGCCCCAGCGCTTTATCAGGGGGTACAGGCTCAGATCCAGGGCGCCGCCGCTCTGCTGGTAGACGGTGCGGGCAGTGTTGATCATCTTGGCGATCTGGGCGGAAACGACCACGCTGGACCCGTTGGCGTTGTTGATGGCGTAGACCGTGCTGGTGGACAGCTCCGGGTCAAGCATGGCGTCCATCGCCAGGATCACGCTCTCTGCGGCGTTGAGACCGGCCTCGGCGTTCTTGCCGTAGGCGGTCAGGGTCATGATCGTGTCCATGGAATAGATCTCCCGCTGCTGCATGCGGTTCTCACCGCAGGCGCTGAGGGGTAGTACCGTCGCCAGACACAGGATCAGCGCGATCAGCCGGAGAGCATGTTTAGAGAAGATGTTTGTGTGTTTCATAGAACTCTCTGTAATCCTTCAACATATACTTGAGCAGAGCCGGCGTGTCCAGCTGATAGGGGCAGCGGCTGGCACAGCGGCGGCAGCCCAGACAATCTTCGATCTTGGCCATCTTCGCCTGCCACTCGGGGGTCATGTACTGCTGCCAGGGGCTGCGGCGCAGGAGCCTGTCCATGCGCGCGCAGTTGCGGATCTCGATCCCCACAGGGCAGGGCATGCAGTAGCCGCAGCTGCGGCAGAAGGAGCCGGAGAGCTCCTGACGTTCCCTGCGGATGAAAGCGGACAGCTCTTCGTCCATGGCGGGGTCTTCTTCCGCGACGTCCAGCCACTGGCGGAGCTCCTCCATGGTCTGGATCCCCCAGATGGGGACAACGTTCTCGTACTGCGCCATGAAGGCATGGCAGGCGCGCACGTTCGTCAGCATACCGCCGGCAAGGCCCTTCATGGCGATGTAGCCCATCCCGGCCTCCTTACACTTGCCGGCCAGAGCCAGATCGCGTTCGGAGGAGATATAGCTGAAGGGGAACTGGAGCGTCTCGAAAAGACCGGAGGCGATGCAGGCCTCGGCCACATCCACCCGGTGGGTGGTAACGCCGATGTGGTCGATCCAGCCCCGCGCCTTGGCTTCCAGCGCGCCGGCGTAAGCCCCGTTGGGGTCATCGGGATCGGGGACCTCCGGGACCTGGTGGAACTGGAAGAGGTCGATGTGATCGGTCCTCATCCGCTGCAGGCTGAGTTCGATATGGGCCAGGACCCCGGCTTTGTCACGGGACTGGCTCTTGGTGGAGAGCACGATCTTGTCGCGCACATCGGAGAGCGCGAGACCGATCTTCTCTTCACTGTCGGTATAGGCGTTGGCTGTGTCGTAATACGTGATGCCGCCGTCAAATGCGGCGCGCAGCAAGCGGATGGCGTCTTCTTTGCTGCAGCGCTGAAGGGGCAGACAGCCCATGGCGGGCTTGGACACCATCAGACCGGTGCTGCCGAAAGGGATCGTTTTCATGTTTTCGTCACCCCGGAAAAAATTACAAATTGGCTCTTTACAATCGAGAAGGCTTTTGGTATAATAACACGCGCTCCGAACAGAAGCATTATATCAGACGGATATGGCTTTGTAAAGTTGGAGCAAAAAGAATATGCGGCCGTAGCTCAGCTGGATAGAGTGCCAGACTCCGACTCTGGAGGTCGTGGGTTCGAATCCCGTCGGCCGTACCATTTATGAGGAAGTCCTGTAGTTGTCATGACTACAGGACTTTTTCGTTTTCTCCTGTGTTTTCAAGGCTTTGCTGGATCTCGCCGGCGGTCAAAAATGACGCGGAAAGAGCAGAAAAGGAAGACCGAAAGCAGGGCTGAATTTGCAAAATTACTACCAAATTACTACTGGACGGAGCTGTCGTTCCCGGGTGACCGGGGCGGCGGCTCTTTTTTTATGCCGAGAAGTGAGGACGAAGGGGGGGATAAACACGCATGATACGATCGATGTAGATATAAGAAAGTGAGGGGAGGAGACCGTGAAGCGCAAGCCGGACTGGAAGGCCATCGAGGCAGACTACCTGGCCACAGGCATGGCCTACGTGGACCTGGCGAAAAAGTGGAACGTGTCGATCTCCACCCTCAAGAAAAAGGCAGCGGCCGGGCACTGGGGCGCGAAGCTCCCGAAGGTCGCGGCACAGGCCGAGGCTGCAGAGAGAAAAGGAACTCCGCAAAAAGGGACCGGGAACCGAAAAGGAACCGAGGGACCAAAAGGAACCGACGCAAAATGGGCCGAGGCTCCGGACGAGCTCGACGGCGAGGAGCGTGTCCGGGAGGATGCAGAAGAGCTCGGAGGCTCCGAAGGATCCGACCTGGCCCTGGACATCGTGCCGGAGGACCTGGCGCTGCGGCTGCGCATCGAGCGAAGAGACCGCCTGCTCCGGGTCACTGACGAGATGATGGACCGCATCATCGACGCGCTCAACACCATCGAGCCCGGGAACGCCTCCGCCATCGCCACCCTGGCGCGGGCTCTCAAGGATATCCGCGACATCCAAGGCCTCTCCAAGGACGCCCTGGACTTGGAGGAGCAGAAGGCCAGGATCCAGAAGCTCCGCAGCGAGGTCCGCGGCGGTGATCTGGAAGAGAGCGGCGGCGTGCTGCTGCTGCCACTCTTCGACGATGCGCCGGTCCCGCCGAATGAGGAGACGGATCGCCAGGGAGAATAGCGCGGAAAGGACGGATGGCCACGTCGGCCTTCGGCCTCCTCGCCATGACAGAGAACGGGGAACGGAGGAGCGATGGGACGTGACACGGTGATCTGGCGGCCGCAGCCAAAGCAGATCGCCTTCATGCGCCGGGCCGAGGACGAGGTCTTCTACGGCGGCGCCGCCGGCGGCGGCAAGAGCGACGCCCTGGTCATCGAGGCCGCCCGCCAGGTGAGCATCCCCCACTACAAGGGCCTGCTCATCCGCAAGACCTACCCGCAGCTCTCGGAGCTCATCGAGAAGAGCTTCCGCTACTACACCAGGGCCTTCCCCCGGGCCCGCTACAACGAGCAGAAGCACACCTGGACCTTCCCCAGCGGCGCCAAGATCGTCTTCGGCTCCATGCAGCACGAGCGCGACCGCTTCAACTACCAGGGCAAGGCCTTCGACTTCATCGGCTTCGACGAGCTCACCCACTTCACCAGGGACGAGTACATCTACCTCCTGAGCCGGAACCGCCCCAACGGACCCGGCACCCGGGTCTACACCCGCTCCACCGGCAACCCCGGCGGCATCGGCCACACCTGGGTCAAGGAGCGCTTCGTCGATCCAGGGCCCCTCAAGACCGTCTGGGAGCAGGTGGTGGTGGTCCACCCCGACGGACACAGCGAGACGCGCTGGATGTCCCGGGCCTTCGTCCCCGCCAGCGTCTTCGACAATCAGGCCCTGCTGCGAAACGACGAGCAGTATCTGGCCCGTCTGGCCTCCATGCCGGAAAAAGAGAAGCAGGCCCTGCTCTACGGAGACTGGGACAGCTATGAGGGCCAGTTCTTCGAGGACTTCCGCGTCGAGCCGGATCTGCGCGCCGCCGCCGCGGCGGGCGTCACGCTCAGCCGGGAGGAGCTCAAGCGGCAGAGACGCTTCTGCCACGTGATCGAGCCCTTCCAGATCCCCGCAGCCTGGAAGGTCTACCGCTCCTTCGACTGGGGCTATCGGCGTCCCTTCTCCTGCGGCTGGTGGGCCGTGGACTTCGAGGGCACCGTCTACCGCATCCTGGAGCTCTACGGCTGCACCGAGACGGCCAACGAGGGGATCAAGTGGACCCCCGAACACGTCTTCGGCGAGATCCGACGCCTGGAGAACGAGCACCCCCTGCTCAAGGGCAGACGCATCCAGGGCATCGCCGATCCCGCCATCTGGAACGCCGAGACCGGCGTCTCCATCGCCGAGACCGCCGCCCGCTGCGGCGTCTTCTTCGAGAAGGGCGACCACCAGCGCATCCCGGGCTGGATGCAGCTGCACTACCGCTTCGCCTTCGACGAGCAGGGCTTCCCCCAGATCTACGTCTTCTCGAACTGCCGCGCCTTCATCCGCACCATCCCCCTCCTCCAGTTCGACGAGCACCGGCCGGAGGACCTGGACACCAGCGGCGAAGACCATGTGGCAGACGAGACGCGGTACTTTTTGATGTCACGACCGATCCGGCCCAGAGAGACGGTCACGCCAGACAAGTCCAACAGGGGGCCGATGTACCTCTATCTGGATATCGACGACCTCCCGCCGCAGAGAGCTGCGGCCAGGATGGAGGTCCTTCCAGGTCTTCGTATGACTGGCGCTGTGAGCGCCGAGGAGGAAAACGATGGCGAATAATTGGAGAACGGCCCGCGGCGCTGCTGCGCTGCCCTTCGAGGACAGAGACGCACAGCTGCGGGCGGCCGGCGGCAGCCCCACCGGGATGCAGGGAGGCCTGGGCGTCAGCGACTTCGGGGGAGACGTGGGGACCGGCGGGACACCCTGGCCGGTCGGCGGGCAGATCCCCGAGGGCGACATCGCCCTGGCCCAGAGCCTGGAGCGCAGCGCCGTGCCGGACACAGGCGAGATCGCGCCCTGGCAGCGGCTGCCCGTCTCCGCCCCGGAGATCTCGCAGGCATACCAGACCCTTCTGCGCTACAAGGCGGGCAAGGCCAGCCTGGAGCAGCGCCTGGTCGAGGACCAGGAGTGGTATCGCCTGAGACAGTGGGAGAGCATGCGCCGGAAGAAACGGGAGGGCTCTGTGGAGCCCGTCTCCGCCTGGCTCCTCAACTCCATCGCCAACAAGCACGCAGACGCGATGGACAACATGCCCCGCGCCAACATCCTCCCCCGGGAGGAGACGGACGTCCAGGAGGCCAGGTCGCTCAGCGCCATCGTCCCCGTCGTGCTGGACAGCTGCGAGTTCGAGGAGACCTATGCCCGCGTCATGGACGACAAGCTGATCTCCGGGACCGGCGCCTACGGCGTCTTCTGGGACAGCCGCAAGCAGGGCGGCCTGGGGGATATCGACATCCGCCCCGTCGACCTGATCGACCTCTTCTGGGAGCCGGGGATCTGCGACATCCAGCAGAGCCGACACGTCTTCTTCCTCTCCCTGCGGGACAACGATCTGCTGGAGCAGCAGTGGCCCCAGCTGCGGGACAAGCTCGGCGGGCCCACCATCGAGACCAAGCTCTACCTCTACGACGACTCGATCGACACCTCCGACAAGAGCGTGCTGGTCGACTGGTACTATAAGAAGACCGACGAGAGCGGACGGACCGTCCTGCACTGGTGTCAGTTCGTCGCCGGGCAGACAGAGCCGCTCTACGCCTCCGAGAACGACCCGGAGCACCACGACCGAGGCTGGTACGACCACGGCTGCTACCCCTTCGTCCTCGATCCGCTCATGCGCTGCAAGGGCACGCCCGCCGGCTTCGGGTATATCGACATCGGCAAGAGCGCCCAGGAGTACATCGACCGGGGCGACGCCGCGGTCCTGCAGAACCTGCTGTTCAACGCCCGCCCGCGGCACTTCATCCGCACCGACGGTGCCGTAAACGAGGAGGAGTTCGCCGACGTCACGCGGGACTTCGTCCACGTGGACGGCGCCCTGGGGCAGGACAGCATCGTCCCCATCCAGCCCACGCCCCTCAACGGGCTCTATGTCTCCATTCTGGAGAACAAGGTCCAGGAGCTCAAAGAAACGACGGGCAACCGCGATGTCTCCAACGGCGGCACCAGCGGCGGGGCTACGGCCGCGGCCGCCATCGCCGCCATGCAGGAGGCCGGCTCCAAGCTCTCCCGCGACTTCAACAAGGGCAGCTACCGCGCCTTCCGCGCCGTGGTGGTCATGGTGATCGAGCTGATCCGCCAGTTCTACGACGTCCCCCGACGCTTCCGCATCCTCGGCCCCCAGGGCCAGGAGGAGTTCACCGCCTGGTCCAACGCCGGGATCGTGCCACAGGCCCAGGGGATGCTCGCGGACGGCTCGGAGAGCTACAGGCTGCCCATGTTCGACATCTCCGTCTCCGCGGAAAAGCAGAGCCCCTACAGCCGCCTTGCCCAGAACGAGCTGGCCCTGCAGCTCTACGGCGCCGGCTTCTTCGCGCCGGAGAACGCGCCGGCCGCCCTGGCCTGCCTGGACATGATGGATTTCGACCGGAAGGACATGGTCGTCCGCAAGGTCCAGGCCAACGGCGACTTGCAGCAGCAGCTGATGCAGGCCCAGCAGATGATCGGCCAGCTCATGGCGATGCTGGGTGGACCGGCGGCCCCGGGCCCTGCCCCCGGCGTAGCGCCGACAGCGTCTGCCCCCGCCGCCGGAGAGCCGGTCCCCGCGGAGGAGATGCAGGCTCTGGGCGGCACGACCGGCGGCGAGAGCAAGATCACCCGCAAGGCCCGGCAGAACATCGCCGAGGCCACCGCGCCGCGGTGAGGCAGGGAAGAAGGGGAACGGATGGCCACACCAGCGTTGCGACGCTGGTTCGCCATGACAGGGAAGGAGCAGAAGAGATGATCCGATCGCGCTTTGCGATCGACAGGAGCGCAGGCCTGGTCCTGCTGGACATGGACGGCCACGCGGGCTTCGCAGATCCCGGGTCGGACCCGGTCTGCGCCGGGGCCTCCACGCTGGCCTTCACCGCCTTTGACTTCCTGCTGCGCATGGAGCAGGAGGGGGCGATGCGCGGCGAGATGCAGATGACCGTGGACAGCGGCCGGATGCGTCTGCTGGCGGAGCTGCGGCCGGAGCGCTTCGACGAGGCCCTTCACGCCCTGGCCTTCGTGGCGACGGGGATGTCGCTGCTGGCCGGCTGCTATCCGGAGCACGTCGCGAGACCGGAGGTCGCGGGGGAGCTCATCAGTCAGCTGCGCTGACAGCTTCCCCGTGCGCGGGGAAGCCATGCGGGCCGCCGAGGAGCCCGTGGCCGGGCCCCTACGAACTACGGGCGACCACGAGGGCGGAGCGAAGCGGAGGGCGCCCCTACGGGGTATCCAGCGAGTTCTCTTCCGAATTCCGCATTTTCTACGAACTACGCACTACGCACTACGAACTCTGGTCATGACCGGCGGGAGCCGGCTGACATATACGGGATCGCCCACCTGACGGGCAGGAGGAGATCGTATGATCGACATGCACGAGCGTCCTCTCTTCGACATCCAGCTCTTCGGCGAAGGCGCCGGAGGCGGCGATGGCGGCACCGGAGCGGGGATGAGCGGGGAGAGCCCCGCAGGGCAGGAGAGCGCGGTACCCGCCCAGCCGCAGACCAAGGGCGCAAAACGCTCCTCGCTGGCCGAGGTCCGGTACGGCAAGCAGGAGGCTCCCGCCGCCGGGGAGCAGACTGAGCCGGCTCAGCCGGCCACGCCGGACAGAGAGGCGACCTGGCAGAGCATGATCCGCGGAGACTACAAGGACCTCTTCGAGGCCCAGATCCGCGACATCGTCGGGAAACGTCTCAAGGCCACCGAGGAGACCGT
>JAFZOC010000080.1 GCA_017550765.1 Oscillospiraceae bacterium | reverse complement strand
TCGGAGTGGGTGGCGAGGCCCAGGACCTCGTATTCGCGTCCTTTGAAATGGCGATAGCGCCCGGGTCGGATCTCTTCCATGGCTGCTCCTCTCTCGGCGGGCTGCGCCGCTCTACAGTCTCTTCTCCGGGCTCTACGCATCGTAGCCCGGTCCATTCAGCATACTCCATCCCTCTCTTCCTGTCAATGCGCTCTGGACGGGACGGGCGATCTGGTGTATCATCGTTCCGAAAGAGAGATCGTTCCGAAAGAAAGGAGGGCGAGGCCATGGCGGAGCCCGGGCGCGAACTGCGCTGGATGCGGCTGGACAACGCCGCGCTGATCTTCCCGGCCGCGCTCCGGAGGCACTGGAGCAACGCCTTCCGCATCTCGGTGAGCTTCCGGGACCCGGTGGACCCGGCGATCCTGCAGCGGGCAGCGGAGCATGTGGCGCCGCGCTTCCCCTCGGTCTTCGTGCGCCTGCGCCGCAGCGCCTTCTGGTACTACCTGGAGGAGCTGGAAGAGCCCCCGCGGGTCCGGGAGGACAGCGCCCAGCCCCTGGTGCACATGGGGATGGCGGACGTGCGGCGCTGCGCGATCCGGGTGCTGTACTACCGGGAGCGCATGGCTGTGGAGTTCTTCCACGCGGTCACCGACGGCACCGGCGGTCTGGTCTTCGCCAAGAACCTGGCGGCGGAGTATGTCCGCCTGCGCTACGGCGTCACGGTCCCGGCGGAACAGGGCGTCAAAGATCTGGCCGAGGCGCCCCGGCCCTCGGAGCTGGAGGACAGCTTCCAGAAGAACGCCGGGCCGGTGGCCGCCCCCCGGGACAGCCACGACGTGTTCCGGCCCCGGGGCGAACTGGAGCCGGACCGTTTCCTGCATGTGACCCTGGGCATCGTGGAGAGCGCGCGGCTCCACGACGCCGCCAAGGCCCGGGGCGTCACCGTCACGGCCTATCTGACGGCGCTGCTGCTCCAGTCCCTGCTGGAGCTGCAGGCGGCCCAGCAGCCCCGCCGGCGGCGCCAGCGCCCGGTGAAGGTGCAGATCCCGGTAGACCTGCGCAAGCTCTACGGCGGCGAGACCATGCGCAACTTCGTGGCCGTGGCCAACATCGGCGTGGACCCGCGCCTGGGCGACTACAGCTTCGAGGAGCTGGTGAAGATCGTCCACCACCAGATGCAGCTGACGATCACCGAGAAGAACATGCGCTGCATCTTCACCCCCAACGTGAACGACGAGGCCGTGGTGCTGCTGAAGGTGGTGCCCCTGTTCCTGAAGGATATCATCATGCGCATGGTCTTCGACAGCGTCGGCGAGCGGGTGGCCTGCCTGTCCCTGTCCAACCTGGGCCAGGTGCGCCTGCCGGAGGCCATGGCGCCCTATGTCCGCCGGGTGGAGTTCGTGCTGGGCTCCCAGGCCAGCTCCCCCTACAACTGCAGCGTCAGCTCCTGGCAGGGGGAGACCTTCATCAACATCGTCCGCAACACTGTGGAGCCCGAGCTGGAACGCATCTTCTTCACGAAGCTGGTGCGCCTGGGCTACCACGTGAAGATCGAGGCCGACTCGAAATAGCACGGCGCCGCCCGCGCGCCAGGACCGGGCGCGGGAGAGCCGGAAGATCGCACGGCGCAGTCCCCGCCCCCGGACCGAGGGGCGCGGCCGCCGGGAAAGGACCTGTCCATGTACTGTGCCAAATGCGGCGTGGAGCTGCAGGCGGGGGCGGAGCGCTGCCCTCTCTGCGGGCTGCGCGCCTAC
>JAFZOC010000079.1 GCA_017550765.1 Oscillospiraceae bacterium | reverse complement strand
GCCCGGCCCGGCGGCCGGCGCCGCGATGCGCGCCGCGCCCGCCGTCTCCGCCGTTCAGCCCAGGCCCAGCCCGGCGATCCAGTCCCGGAGATCGCGCTCGGAGGTCCGGGCGCTGAAGCGCCGCCCCCGCAGGACGGTGGCGCCCTTCGCCAGCGCGGCGATCCGGTCCTGGCCCTCGCCCAGATCGCTGCCGCCGGAGGTCGCGAAGGGCACGAGGGTCTTGCCGGCGAGGTCGTAAGCGTCCAGGAAACTGTCGATGATGCTGGGCTCCCGGTACCACCAGATGGGGAAGCCCAGGAAGATGAGCTCCGCCTCCGCCACCGGGGCGTCCGTGTCCCGCAGCGCCGGGCGGCAGTCCCTGTCCTGCATCTCCAGGGTGCTCCGGGACTTCCGGTCCATCCAGTTCAGGTCCCGCCGCTCATAGGGGACGGCGGGGCAGATCTCATAGAGCGCCGCGTCCGCTGCGGCGGCCAGGGCTCCGGCGAGCCGCGCGGTGCTGCCGGTGGCGCTGAAATAGGCGACGAGGGTCTTGCTCATATCGGCCTCCTCCTTGTTCGTCAGTGGATCTCGTCTGTGTGTCGTCATGCTCGCGCGGAGAGGACGGGCGGGCCCTGGACGCTCGCGCTGCTCACGGCGCCTGCTCCGGGCGGCCCGGAGGGGGCTCCGCGCCGCGCAGATCCGGCGCCGCCTCCGGCCCCGGCGTCTCTGCGCTACGCGCCTCCGGCCCCGACGCCCCTGTGTCGCGCGCCTCCGGCCCCGGCGCCCCGTCCGGGGCGAAGAGGCACATCCGCGGCTCCCTGCGGTCGAAGTCCCAGCTGTGCATGCTGTCGCCGCCGCAGACCTCGCGCAGCCGGCAGTCGCGGCAGCGGGGGCTGTCGGCGGTCCGGTCCCGGCGGAAGGGCGCGAAGCGCTCCCGCCAGACCTGCACCAGGTCGTCCCGGTAGATGTTCCCCTGGACCAGCTCCGGCCGGGGCTCGATGTCCAGACAGCCGACGATGTCCCCGTTGCAGCGCACCGACGCGATCATGATCCCGGCGCCGCAGAGGAAAGGCGTTGTGCGCACGGCGCCCTCGTACAGCAGCGGCAGCAGATGGGCGCAGCCGTAGGTGATGTCCATCCCGCCCCGCTCACTTTGGGAGCGCGCCCGTTTCCCGGCGATGGCCGCGAGGAGCCGCAGCAGTCCCTCCCGGTCCAGCAGGAGCTCCGGCTCGGACAGGGCGCGGCCCATGGGCTCGATGTTCACCAGCTTCCAGGAGCGCGCGCCGGCGGCGCGGACGATCGTCTCGATCCGGTCCAGCTGATCAAGGGTCCGCCTGGTCACCACGGTGGTGATCTGGACGGGGATCCTCGCCTCCCGCAACAGGGCGATCCCCCGCAGCGCCGCCGAGAAGGCCCAGGGGCTCTGCCGCAGCTCGTTGTGCTCCGCCTCGTCGCCGTCCAGGCTCACCGAGGCGGAAAAGATGCCGTTGGCCCGCAGCAGCGCGGCGGTGGGGGCGTCCAGGAGCGTGGCGTTGGTGACCAGGCTCCAGAAGACGTCCAGCTCCCCCAGGGCCCGGACGATCTGCGCGAAGCCGGGGTGGAGCAGGGGCTCGCCCCCGGTGAGGACGATGTGGGCCCTCGGCTCGTAGGCCACGGCGGCGCGGATCGTCTCGATCGCCCTGTCGGCGTCCAGACAGGTGGCCGCGCCGGGACCGCAGCGGCTGCCGCAGTGGCGGCAGCGCAGGTCGCAGCCGTCGGTCAGCTCCAGGAACAGATAGTGCAGCTGGGGCTCCCGGCGCAGCTGCTCCCGCTCCCGAGCCATGGCCTGACGCTGGAGGACGCGCGCCGCGATGGGCTCCCTGTGCTCAGCCATCCAGCGCGTCCATATCTTCCGCCCGGCAGAGGGTGAAGCTCATGTCGGCGAGGCGGACCTTGGCTCCCAGCGCCACCCGGACGGGGACGCCCTTCTCCAGACGCTTCCCGTCCACATAGACGCCGTTGGTGCTGATGTCTTTCAGGAAGATCCCTTCGAAGTCCGCGAAGCCGGCGACGGCGTGCTCCCGGGCGATATAGGGGCTCGTGAGCAGTTCCGCGCCGTGGGCGCCCCGGCCCAGGACCAGGGTCTTGTGGTCCCCGCGGTCCAGGGGCAGCTCGATCCAGTCGCCCTTCTCGTCCGCCAGGACCAGGGCGCGATCTTTCAGCGCCGGAGTGGACGCGCCGCAGGCCGGGCAGTGATACTGCCAGTCCCAGGTGGAGCTCTCCCAGCGCTTCCCGCAGGCCGGGCAGCGATAGTGCAGCGTGGCGGGCATGGGACCGTAGAGGCACGCCATCCCGTCGCGGTATTTTTTGAACCAGCGCACCGGCTCGCTGCTCCGCGCCGCGCCGCAGTAGCGGCAATGGCGGTCCTGGGGATCGCGAAAGGCACGTTTGCAGTCGGGGCAGTGTTCGTAGTCCTCGACCCAGCGGCCGCGGCCCCCGTTCTCGTCAAAGTCCGGATAGGGGTCGGCCTGGTGGCAGACCGGGCAGACGGCGTCGTCCATGGGGATGATGCTGCCGCAGATGGTGCAGCG
>JAFZOC010000005.1 GCA_017550765.1 Oscillospiraceae bacterium | reverse complement strand
GGATCGCGGTGCTGGCCATGGGCGTGCTGAACCTGATGCCCTGGGCCGGTCCCACCATGCGCGCGGCCTCCGTCCTGGGCGTCGAGGCCGGCAGCCTTTGGCAGACCATCCTGCCGATCCAGATCTTCGGCATCGTGCTGGCCCTGGCCCATGCGGTGCTCACCGGCTTCCAGGAGAAGAAGCGCGGCGCCGGTCTCCACGGCAAACTGGCTGAGATCGAGGGCGATGTTCAGCTGGAGGAACAGGCCGCTCAGGCCGCCGACAACGACCTGGCCCGTCCCAAGCTCTTCGTGTTCAACATCCTGCTGACCGTCGCGGTCATCGCCCTGCTGATCTGGGACGTGTTCCCCAGCTACTTCCCCTTCATGATCGGCTGCGCGATCGCCCTCTTCGTCAACTACGGCTTCAGCGCCAAGGCCCATAAGAAGCTCATCAACCTCCACGCGGGCCCCGCGCTGATGATGTGCTCCACCCTGATGGGCGCCGCGGTGCTGATGGGCATCCTGACCTCCAGCATCGGCGCGGACGGCAAGGTCATCTCCGCCAAGACCATGGAGCTGGCCGCCGACGCCACGCCCTCCGTGGTGCGCTGCCTGGCCGGCATCGTCTCCAACATCCTGCCGCAGTTCCTGGGCCAGAACCTGCCGCTGGTCATCGGCTTCCTGTCCGTGCCGCTGGCCCTGGCCTTCGATACCGACTCCTACTTCTACGGGCTGATGCCCGTCATCATCGGCATCGGCCAGGCCTTCGGCGTGGAGGCTCTGCCCATCGCCGTGGCCATGGTGGTCTGCCGCAACTGCGCCACCTTCATCAGCCCCATGGTGCCGGCCACGCTGCTGGGCACCGGCCTTGCGGACGTGGATATCAAGGACCACATCAAGAACAGCTTCTTCTACGTGTGGATCTTCTCCATCCTCTGCATGCTCTTCGCCGTGATCCTCGGCATCATGCCGATCTGATCGCGCGGCCGCACGAGATACGCACAACGATCCCCCTGGTCATCATCAGGGGGATCCTTTTCAAGCGAGGTATGTTATGGCATCACTCGGAGAGATCTTCCCCCGGGATCTTCGCACCCAGGCCCAGATGGACGAGCTGCTGCGGGCCGAGGGCATCCGGCGGGACAGGAACCTGGACTACAGCTGCGGCGTCTTCGACGAGGAGGGGAGCCTCATCGCCACGGGCAGCAGCTATAAGAACACCTTGCGCTGCCTGGCCGTGTCCTCCGCCCACCGGGGCGAGGGCCTGATGAACCAGGTGGTGAGCCACCTGCTGGAGAAGCAGATGGAGCGGGGCAACAGCCACGTCTTCCTCTACACCAAAGCCAGGAACGACCGGATCTTCCGGGACCTGGGCTTCTATGAGATCGCCCGGGTGGAGGGCGAGCTGGTGTTCATGGAGAACCGGCGGGACGGCTTCGCCCGCTATCTGAAAAAGCTGGAGAAGACCCGGCGGGAGGGGCAGAGCGCCGCCGTGGTGATGAACGCCGACCCCTTCACCCGCGGCCACCGGCATCTGGTGGAGCGGGCCGCCGCGGAGAACGACACGCTGCACCTGTTCCTCCTGAGCGAAGAGGCGGGGCCGATCCCCTTCACCGTGCGCAAGCGCCTGGTGCGGGAGGGCGTGGCGGACCTGACCAACGTGATCCTACACGACTCCGGGCCCTACATCATCTCCTCCGCCACCTTCCCCAGCTACTTCCTGCGGGACGAGGACGCGGCCATCCTGGCCCACGCGGAGCTGGACCTGGCCGTCTTCGGCAAGATCGCCGCGGTCCTGGGCGTCGCCGCCCGCTACGCCGGCGAGGAGAAGACCAGCCACGTGACGGCCCTGTACAACGAGACCATGGCGGCACAGCTGCCGAAGATGGGCGTGGCCTTCCGCCAGATCCCGCGGCTGGCGCTGCGGGGCGAGACGGTCAGCGCCAGCACGGTGCGCCAGGCCATCCACGACGGGGAGCTGGAGAGAGCGGCTTTCATGCTGCCGGAGAGCAGCCTGCGGTATTTCGAGAGCGAGGAGGCTGCCCCGGTGATCGCGGCCATCCGCGCCATGGACGAGGCGAGACACTACTGATGAGAGAGGTCACGCTGCTGGAGGTGCTGGAGGCCCGGGACCGCCGGGCGGAGGAGCAGCGCCGGCTCCTGGCGCTGTACGGGCGGCCGGTCCTCTCCTTCACCATGAACATCCCCGGCCCGGTGAAGGACAGCCCCCTGATCCGCCGGGGCTTCGACGAGGGGCTGCGCCTGCTGGACGCGGCGCTGGACGGGGCCGGGATCGCCCGCCTGTCCCGGCAGGAGGTCCGCGCCGTCACGGGCTGCGAGCTCCTCTGCGCCCTCGACGCCCCGGCGGAGCAGATCAAGGCGCTCTGCCTGCGCATCGAGGACGAGAGCCCCATGGGCCGCCTCTTCGACATGGACGTGATCGGCCCGGACGGGCAGAAGCTGGCCCGGGGAGAGGAGCGCCGCTGCCTGGTCTGCGGCGCGGCGGGGCGCGGCTGCGCCTCCCGCAGGCTCCACAGCCTGGAGGAGCTGCGCGCGGCGGTCACGAAGCTGCTGCGGGCGGGGCTCCTGGAGGCGGACGCGGAGCGGGTGGACGTCATGGCCACCCAGGCGCTGCTGGACGAGGTGGATACCACGCCCAAGCCTGGTCTGGTGGACCGGGACAACAACGGCGCCCACCGGGACATGACGCCGGAGACCTTTGAAAAAAGCGCCGCGGCCCTCCGGGGCTATTGGAAAGACTGCTTCCTCACCGGCGCGAAAACGGCTTCTCTGCCCCCGGCGGAGGCCTTCGCCCGCCTGCGCGCCCTGGGCCTGGAGGCGGAGCGGCGGATGCTCGCCGCCACCGAGGGCGTCAACACCCACAAGGGCGCCATCTTCACCCTGGGCACGGTCTGCGGCGCCGTGGGACGGCTCCGGCGGCCGGAGGCCCCCTGCCGGGACCCGGAGCGGATCTGCGCGGCCTGCGGGCAGCTCTGCGTCCAGGCCGCGGAGGAGGATCTGGCGAGGGTGGAGCGGACCGGAGCCCCCCGCACGGCGGGGGAGCGGCTGTATCTGGAACACGGTCTGCGGGGCATCCGCGGCGAGGCCGCGGCGGGGCTCCCCGCCATCCGCGAGGTCGGCCTGCCCCTGCTGGAGCGCGGCCTCGCCGAAGGGCTGAGCCGGAACGACGCCGGCGCCGTCGCCCTGCTGCATCTGATCGCCCGGGGCGAGGACAGCAACATGATCAAGCGCGGCGGCCCGGCCCTGGCGGGCGAGGCTGTCGCCCTGGTCCGGGAGGAGCTGCGGCGGAGCATCTTTCCGCCCGCGGAGCGGATCCGGGAGCTGGACGCGTTCTTCATCCGGCACGAACTCTCTCCCGGCGGCTGCGCAGATCTGCTGGCGGTCAGCTACTTCCTGCACGACTGGACCTGCTGCGCCGAGCCACTCTTCCCCGGGACGGCGCCGGAGGAAGGCGGCGCGGAGACCGGCCGGGGAGCCCGCTGACATCTCCGCTCTCCGGGAGAGGCGCGCGCAGAGAGCGGCGAGGGAGAGACGGACGCGCACAGGGGCGGCGGCCGCTCCGGCGCGGGAGATCTCCCCGGCGCGATCGGGCTCGACACGCGAGCGCTCATGTGGTACACTGAGTGCGGAGCAGATCCCGGCCGCGGATGCATAGGAACGCGCCGGAACGGGAAGACCACAGGAGAGGCGCGCGGGCGACGCCCTTCGCCCGGGCAGAGCGGCCCGATCGGCGCCTCATCGCCGCGCAGCGGCTGACAGCCCTGCGCTGTGCGGCGCAGGAGATATCCGGCGGGCGGAGACGCCGCCCGATCACAGGAGGAACGACACATGAAGATCGTCAAGTCCATCATCTCGATCCTGCTCGTCCTGGCTTTCGCCTTCGGGACGCTGTCCTGGGTGACGGTGAAGTTCGCCTCGCTGCCGGAGGCGGGCGCGGAGACGGAGGAGCCCGGGTCGGCGGCGCCGACGGAGAGCTCCGGCAAGCGGCAGCGGGACGACCAGATCGTGGCCTATCGGGACACGGGCGTGGTGGAGTTCTACTATCACCATCCGGAGGACAGCGCGCCGGCGGAGATCCGGGTAGAGATCGTGATCGGCGACGGCGGCTATGAGCTGACGGGCAAGATCCCGGTGCAGCCGGGCGATACGCTGACCTCGGCGCCCACCCGGGACGGCAAGGGCTTCGATCCCTTCATCCCGGGGATCTACGGCGGGCGGATCCTGGTCTTCGGGCCGGACGGCAAGGTCGTCGATCGGGCGGAGAGGACGGAGTGCCGGCTGTACGACCATTACGACGACCCCTACGACGCGCTGAAGGCCCCCGAGCGCCATGAGCCCCAGATCGACCCCGATGGCGAGGAATATGTGCCCGAGGAGTACGGGATGCGGGTGCAGCTGGACCTCTATGAGGTCTACGCGGGCATCAGCTCGCTGTCCACCGTGGACCGGGATCTGGAGATCGAGATCACCGTGGACATCGACGGGGAGACCTTGCCGGTGACCACGCTCCATGACGTAAGGCCGAAGACGCTGTGCATGTTCTTCTATATCGAGAAGGAGACGGCGGACCGGATGGAGAAGGGCCAGACCTACACGGGCCTGGTGCGCATGACCTACAGCGACACGGGAGAGCTCTACGTGGAGGTCCCCGCGAGCTTCGAGACCCTGGGCGGCTGAGCGACCGCGCAGCGCCGCACCGCGCCGCGAGTTTTGAGAGCAGCGTTTTGAGTTTGAGAAGACGCCGGAGAGGCGGCCCCGTGGGGCCGCCTCTCCGGCTTTGTTGATATCATAACGTGCAGTCGGTCTCTTCTTCGATGGCGGCCATCAGCACCGAGGGCTTCACCTGCAGGGCGGCGGCGATCTTCACGAAGGTGTCCATGGTGGGGCGGCGCGTCCCGCGCTCGATGGCGCTGAGGTGGGTCCGGCCGATATCCGCCAGCCCGCTCAGCACCTCCTGAGAAAGGCCCTTCGCCTCCCGATATCTCTGGATAACATATCCTACAGCTACAGCATCGAGCACTCTGCACACCTTCTTTCAGAAGAAAGTGTAAAGAGTAATTGGTCGATTGTTGAACACATATGTCGGCAAGCGAACACAAATGTGCGTGTAAGCTTTTTCTATCACCTTTATTTCCACGAGAAAAGGGTGATGGAAAGGGTGGGAAAAATGGCCGACAACGCGAGCCTGGGTGCGGCGAAGGCAGCGAAGAACGACGAATTCTATACCCAGTACAGCGACATCGAGGCGGAGATGAACGCCTATGTGGAATACGATCCCGACGTGTTCCGCGGAAAAACGATCCTGCTCCCCTGCGACGACCCGGAGTGGTCGAACTTTACCCGCTATTTCGCAGCGAATTTCGAGCGCTTCGGACTGAAAAAGCTGATCTCCACTTCCTATGCCAGAGGAGCGGGGAACAAGCAGCTGTCGCTCTTCGAGGCCGCATCTCCCCTCTTCGACGCCGAAAAGCATGAGACCCGGGGCAAGCTCTTCACCCTGACCCGGGATACGGACGGCTCCGGCAACATCGATGCGGACGATCTCGAGTTCCGCGGCTACCTGGAGGGCGACGGGGACTTTCGCAGCGAGGAGGTCACACGCCTGCGGGACGAGGCGGACATCATCATCACCAACCCGCCCTTTTCCCTGTTCCGGGAATTTTTGGCCTGGATCATGGAGGGACAAAAGCAGTTCATCATCATCGGGAATCAGAACGCGATCACCTATAAGGAAGTCTTTCCGCTGTTGAAAGACAACAAGATCTGGCTTGGGTATTCGATCCATTCGGGTGACAGAAAGTTCAATGTGCCGGACGATTATCCATTGGCCGCAGCAGGCTGTGGGATCGATGAAGACGGGCGAAAGTTCATCAGAGTGAAAGGCGTTCGTTGGTTTACAAATATCGACCATGGCGGCCGTCATGAAGCGTTGCAGCTTGATACGATGGTACATAATTTGAAGTTCAATAAGAGTTTAAGGAAAAAGCTGGCTACTGATTTTGGAATGGCTGTGTATCCATGTTATGATAATTATGATGCCATTGAGATACCGTTTACTGAGAGCATTCCATCAGATTATGATGGTGTGATGGGGGTACCCATTACTTTTATGGATAAGTATAATCCAGACCAATTTGCCATAATCGGGATGGCAAAACGGGGTGCGGGAGACCCTGCATTAAAAACACATGTTTACACGAAGAATGAGTATCCGAATTATAGCGATTTAAATGCAACTCCAACAATTATGATAGATGGCATATTAAGGAATACATACCCCCGCATCCTTATCCGCCACAAGAGAGGAGGGAGCGCCGAATGAAAGCCACGCTCCACACCGATTGGACTGTGGGCGACGTCTGCGAAGGCTTCATCTTCGACAGGAACGAGGGCAAAGGCCTCTTCGGCCTGGGCGGGAAGCTCATCATCCAGCCGGAGTACCAGCGCAATTATATCTACGGCGACGGCAAAAGGGATGTGGCTGTGGTGGAGTCACTTTTGAAAGGCTATCCTCTTGGCCTGCTCTATTTTGTGCTGAATAAGGACGGTAAGTATGAGGTCCTGGATGGGCAGCAGCGCATCACGTCCTTTGCCCGATTCGTGAAGAATTCATGGCCTTTTGCGGTGGAATGGAACGGCAAGCCCCGCTATTTCAAAAGCCTGGACCAGGACGAACAAGATAGGATCACCGAGACCAAACTGACGATCTACGTCTGCGAAGGCGAGCCCTCCGAGATCCAAAAGTGGTTCGAGACGATCAACATCGCGGGTGTCCCCTTGGTCAAGCAGGAGTTGCGCAATGCCTCCTATCACGGGCCTTTCGTGACACACGCCCGCGCCCGATTCTCCAACACGGGCAACGCTAACATGAACCGCTGGCAGACCTATGTGAGCGGCGACCCGAAGCGCCAGGCGATCCTGGAGACGGCTCTGAGCTGGGTCAGCGACGGGCAGATCGACGACTATATGGCCCGCCATCGCTACGACAGCGGGATCGGGGAACTACAGGACCACTTTGACACGGTGATCGACTGGGTGGACTCCATCTTTGAGTATACGGGCAGCGAGGTCTGCGGCAGAGACTGGGGCCGGCTGTACCGGCAGTATCACACGCGTGCCTACGCCAAGGACGCGGTAACTGCCCGGGTAGAGGAGCTGATGGCAGACCCGCAGGTGACGGACAAGAAGGGGATCTTCGAGTACATCCTGGGCGGCGAGCAGGACAGGAGCCTGCTGCATGTCCGGGTCTTCGACGACAGGACGAAAAAGGTCGTTTACGAGAAGCAGACAAAGAAAGCGAGAGACAAGGGCGAGTCGAACTGTCCCCTCTGCGCTATGGGACACGACAACAACGCGAGACGGATCTATAAGCTGAACGAGATGGACGCCGATCACGTCACCGCATGGAGCAGGGGCGGCGCCACGGACGCGGGCAATTGCCAGATGCTCTGCAAGACACACAACAGAGCAAAGGGTAACAAATGATCTGAACAAAAAAGTGCCCGGACATTTCGTCCGGGCACTGGGCGTTCCCATGCTCTTTTACTTCTTCTCCCCAAAGAAGTCCCTCTTGTTGAACCCCGCGGTCAGGAAGCGCCAGGCGGCCTTGCCGGAGGTCAGCCATTCGATGTGGGCGTTGTTCTTCGTGTTCGCCAGCATCCCCTTCACCAGGTGCTCCGCCACCACGTCCGGGTAGTCGCCCAGGATGTTGTAGACCTTCTTGGTCTTCTCCGGCAGGGCGATGCTCTCCTTCCCGCCCAGGGCTTTCACGGTGAAGTCCGTGATCATGATGCCCGGGGAGAGACGCCCGGCCTTCACTTTGCTGCCGCGCTCTTCGAGCTCTTTGGC